>NZ_JACJOY010000114.1:0-73508 GCF_014695815.1 Trichocoleus sp. FACHB-6 | reverse complement strand
CAAGGATTTCCCATTCTTCATCGGTGAGGTCACTGGAATACGGCATCGGAGCAGGGTGAGACGGCTTTGAGTACCTTAATTTAGGCTCCGTAAGATGTCAAATGGGTTCTATAAGCACCCCTTTTCCCCCGCCAATCATACTGCTCAATTGGCGCAAAGCCACTAGAGCAAAATTCCGTCTGTGTCTGCGTCAAATTTGGGGTAAACTCGCGGGCGATACCAAAGTCTATCAGCACAGCTTCAGTCTTACCCTTTCGCAACATGATATTCAGCGGCTTTACATCCCGGTGCAGTAAACCACGCTCATGAACAACCGTCAGCGCATCACCAATCTGTTGAATATACCGTAATGCTTCGGTTTCGGGCAAAATCCCTTGATTCCAAACGTGAGAAGCTAGACTTTCCCCATCGATATATTCCATCACAATGCACCATAGCCCAGCCTCTTGAACCACCTCATCAATTTTCACGATATGAGGATGATTAAATTTGGACAGTCGCAGCGCCTCATTCAGGAAATCCTGCTGAAGTTTGGCAAAGTCGCACCAGCGTTGCACCCAACTATTTAGGGTTTTAACTACCAGCAGATTACCTTTTTTGTTCTTCACCAGATAGGTAATTCCAAAACCACCTTGCCCTAGCACTTTTTCGATAGTGTACTTGCCGTTCTGCAACTTTTGCCCAGGATTCCAAGCCATTTTCAAGCCTCCAAGACGCTTGCATCGGTTTATGAGATAGGCTGAAGCGATGCCTTATTTAGTACATTTGTACCATATTTAAGGCGTAAATACAAGCAATTTTTCTTCCCAGCCAGAAAGAGGAAGTTAATACAAAGCAGAGCCTATTTATTTGCATTCCCAGGCTGTGCCTGGGAACGAGAGTTATTGCAACGTGGTTGACACTGAGCTAGAGAATCGCTAAACTAAATTTAACGTTAACGTCAATGTTTGCGGATCAACTAGAGCGTGACTGAAAAAATGCGAATCGGAGAGCTTGCCCTCAAAGCAGGCGTGACTCCGCGAACAATTCGCTACTACGAGGATCTGGGGTTACTTGGCCCTGCTGAGCGGCAAGGCAAAGGCTTTCGCTACTACACAGAGCTTGAACTAGCCAGACTCCGCAAAATTGATGCGCTCAAAGGATTGGGATTAAGCCTGGAAGAGATTAGCGGTATCATCGACCTGTTTTTTGAAGAACCGACGATGTTACGGGGTAAGCAAAAACTACTGGAAATTCTGCAAACTCATCTTCAGGAAACTGACGAAAAAATCGCCGCTTTAGAGCAGTTTCGCGGGGATTTGCAAGCTAATATCGCCAGGATACAGCAATATATCGAGGAGGTCAGCAACCAGTAATTTTTTTCTGGTTAATCTAACGTTAACGTTAAAGTTATATAGTTGGGAGGTGGAAACCAGTATGCTTATACAGCACTTCCAGATGCTGGCACGATACAACAGACTCTCGAACCGCAAACTTTATGAAACTTGCGCTTTGCTTTCGGATGCAGAACGCCAGAAGATTAGGCCAGCCTTTTTCAAAAGTATCCACGGGACACTAAATCATATTATGGTGGGCGATCGCATCTGGCTGACACGTTTCCAGGGCCAAGAAATCCCATCCACCGGACTCAACGCCATCCTTTATGAAGACTTCGACCAACTCAACCAAGCGCGTGTAGCAGAAGATGAGCGGATTGAAAGCTTTGCCTCTGGTTTAACCGAAGAATTTTTGGCGGGTACGATTCAGTACCGAAATAACGCCGGAAAAATTTATACCGATCCCGTTAATTTGTTAGTCGCCCACTTTTTCAATCACCAGACACACCACCGGGGGCAAATTCACGACATGATAACCCAGACAGAAATTGCCCCCCCAGTTCTGGATATGCACCGGATTGTTCGACCGTAACTTGATAAGGAGAAAAGGAACAATGAAAGTACGCAAACTCGGAAGCCAAGGATTGATGGTTTCGGAACTGGGACTGGGATGTATGGGAATGTCCGAGTTCTACGGTGCAGGCGATGAAGCCGAATCAATTGATACCATTCACCGCGCACTGGATCTCGGTGTCACTCTGCTCGATACTGCTGATATGTACGGAACCGGGGAGAATGAAAAGCTGGTAGGAAAAGCTATTAAAGACCGTCGCGATGCGGTCATACTAGCTACAAAATTCGGCATCCAACGTGGCGAGGATAGTAGTTTCCGAGGTATTAATGGCAGTCCGGAATACGTGCAGCAGGCGTGCGATGCTTCGCTGCAACGGCTTGGACTTGATTACATTGACCTCTACTACCAGCACCGCGTCGATCCCAACGTTCCCATTGAGGAAACACTCGGCGCAATGGCAGAATTAGTCAAGCAAGGCAAAGTCCGCTTCCTGGGGCTTTCTGAAGCTGCTCCGGCGACGATTCGACGCGCCCATGCAGTTCACCCGATTACTGCTTTGCAATCAGAATACTCGCTTTGGCAGCGCGAGCCTGAAGATGAGATTTTACCCACAGTACGGGAATTGGGAATTGGCTTTGTGGCATATAGTCCACTTGGACGGGGGTTTCTTTCAGGACAAATTACCAGTCCCGATAATTTTGCTCCCGATGATTACCGCCAGCATTTGCCACGCTTCCAAGGCGAGAATTTTCAAAAGAATCTGCAACTCGTTGAACGGGTGAAGGAAATTGCCAGCGAAAAGGGTGTCACGCCGGGACAACTAGCTTTAGCGTGGTTGCTCTCGCAGGGAGACGATATCGTACCGATCCCCGGAACCAAACGCCGCGCCTACTTGGAGGAGAATGTGGCAGCAGCTGCCATTACCTTAACTCAACAAGAGCGATCGCGCCTTGACGAAGTAGCACCCAAGAACGTTGCAGCAGGCGATCGCTACGCGGATATGAGTTCCGTAAATCGTTAAGGAATCGCCTTTAACGAGAATACCAAAATTTTAGTTCGCGCCACATGAGTAGGTGTGGCGCGATTCTGTTAATCTCTGAGTTTGCAATGGCAGCTTAACTGTAAAGGTGCTACCCACTCCAACTTCACTACTTACTTCAATCTTGCCCTCGTGCAATTCCACGAACTTTTTGACTATAGATAATCCCAGCCCCGTACCGGGAATCTTGCCCACATTTCCCGCTCGATGAAACACTTCAAATAGTCGTTTTTGGTCATTTGCAGGAATCCCGATACCTTGATCCTTAACTTGGATAATTGCCTCGTGATTCTGATAATAAAGTTCAAATAGTACCTCACCTCCTGCGGGTGAATACTTAATAGCATTTGAAAGCAAATTAATAAAAATATGCCGCAGAAGTTTTTCATCCATATAAGCTAAGCTACAACAATTTGTTATCGTTCCTGCTTCCGATTCCTGACTTTGTTGTTCATCAACGTCTCCGCCTTTAAAAACAAAATTGACCGCGTTACCTGCATTACTAAACTGCATCTCCTCCACCAATTCTAAGCAAAACTTTGCTAAATCAAGACTAGCTGGGTTTATCTTTAATTTTCCGACTTCCGCTTTACTGATTGTCAGAATATCCTCTAACAACTGCGTCATATTTCGAGCAGCAAATCGAATACGCTGAAAGTACAAATATTTTTGCTCTTTACTGGCAACATCGCTATACTTTTCCAGTAATTCAGCAGATATTGTAATAATATTGAGCGGATTGCGAAACTCGTGCGACATTATAGAAACAAAGTTGAATTTATTTTCATTTAATTCTTTTTGTTTCTCCAGCTCCCGGCGAATCTCTTCAGCTTGCTGATGCTCTGTAATATCGCGACAGTTTACAACAATACTTGCTACTTCTGGCGAATAAATAATCTTTTTACAAACAGCTTCAAGCACACGCCAAGAACCATCTTGATGCTGAAATCTAAATTTGATAAATAACGTACTGCTGGGATCATTAAGTGCTTGATATAGGTTATTAATAACTTCATTTACATCCTCAGGGTGAACGTAAACAAAGAGGTTTTTTTCAAGTAATTCTTCTGATTCGTAACCCAAAACTCTATGAACAGAGGGGCTTATATAATACACATTGCCATCAGGACTCAGAACTGTAATAATATCTAAGGCATTTTCAATGAGAGAGCGAAATCGTTCTTCTTTCTCGCGTAAAGCTTGTTCCGCTTCCCTTCGTTTTCGCCGCTGGAGGGCTTCACGTAACTCGCGCTCAACAGCAGGGATAAGTCGCGCCAAGTTGCCTTTCATGACGTAGTCAGAAGCTCCAGCTTTCATAGCATCAACAGCCATCTCCTCACCGATGGTTCCTGACACAATAATGAATGGTATATCCAGTTTCTTCTCCTGCAACAAACTCAAAGCAGCAGGAGCGCTAAAACAAGGCATAGAGTAATCAGCAATGACAATATCCCAATGATGTTTATCAAGCGCTGCTATGAAACCATCTGCTGTGTCTACCCGGTCGTATATAGAATGGTAATCACCGCGTTTTAATTCATATATTAGCAGTTCAGCATCTTCCTCTGAGTCTTCAACTATTAGAACACGCAGCTGTAACTTCATCTGCATTCCTCACAGTGGCTGATCTTCGCTTAAAGGCACTCAGCAATCTGCTGAGTGCTTGACGACTGGTATAAATTGTACATAATATACATTGATAATACAAACATGACAAAAAGCTGTAACCTTTGATTGGGTACTACTTGCTTGCGTTGGTGACGAGTAACTAATGGACAAAGTTTTTTGCAGCCGTTATCGTGTAATAGCCGCTACATTCATAAGTTTCAATTTTATGCAGCTTTGAATTTGGGAAAAAACTGGGGTTGGCTGTGCGTGTCACTGCTAGACGGAAAAAGGCTCAACTACTAATCAAATACCTTTACCCGATTGCCAGGTACTATCAACTCATAGGTAATACTGCTTTGCTTAAAAGCCAGTTAAGTTATTTTTTTTTACCTAGAATAGGTTTTTAAGAATATTTTTTTTTATTAAGTTGATGGATATAGTTATTTGTTAGGATAGGTACAGTAGCATTACCCATCAAAGCATATCAATGTTGCGTGGGTTTCCAATGTTCCAACCGACGTTAGATATTTAGTTCAATTATGTCTACCTAGTTGGCAAAGTTGTAATTTTATCCCCGAAAGAGCGTGCAGTAGGTTGAGCCTTGTTCTACCGCCCTTTCAACCGATACGCGATCGCTGCAAAACTTCTTGAGAGCGATCGCTACCTCCGCCCCCTCTTGGGAAGTATGCCTTTGAGCTGCACGGAAACCTATTTAGCCATATTTGAGGCAATTAAGCTAGAATTGTTAAGGCTTCTTTACAGCATTACTCTTAGATGACAAATTCTGTTAAAGAGCTTCTTAAATTTAACTGAGTCGCAGTACCAACTCTGGAACGCTCCTATGAGTCTCCCCATTCGCAACGTCGCAATCATTGCCCACGTCGATCACGGCAAAACCACCCTTGTTGATGCCCTCCTGAAACAATCTGGCATCTTCCGCGAAGGGGAAGACGTTCCTGATTGCGTCATGGATTCCAACGCCCTAGAGAGGGAGCGGGGCATCACAATTTTGTCGAAAAACACCGCCGTCAGATACAAAGAAACCCTAATCAATATTATCGATACCCCCGGACACGCCGATTTTGGCGGCGAAGTCGAACGGGTGTTAGGCATGGTCGATGGCTGTATCCTGATTGTGGATGCCAATGAAGGCCCCATGCCGCAGACACGATTTGTGCTGAAAAAAGCCCTAGAAAAGGGATTGCGCCCTATCGTTGTCGTAAATAAAATCGACCGTCCTCAAGCTGATCCCCACGGCGCAATTGATAAAGTATTGGATCTGTTTTTGGAACTGGGCGCAGATGACGATCAGTGCGATTTCCCTTATCTGTTCGCTTCCGGTATCAATGGTTATGCCAGAAACGACCTGGAATCCGACAACATGGATATGCAGCCCATGTTTGAGGCAATTCTGCACCATGTCGCGCCACCTGTAGGCGATCCGAATAAGCCTTTACAGTTGCAAGTGACAACCCTGGATTATTCTGAATATCTGGGTCGGATTGTGATTGGCAAAATCCATAACGGCACAATCCGGATGGGGCAACAAGTGGCTTTGGTGACGGAAACCAGCGCCATTGTGAAAGGTAAAATCTCCAAGTTGATGGGTTTTGAAGGCTTAAAGCGGATTGATTTGGAAGAAGCCTCTGCTGGAAATATTGTGGCGGTGGCTGGTTTTGCCGATGCGAACATTGGCGAGACAATTACTTGTCCAAACGAACCGCAAGCTTTGCCGCTGATTAAGGTGGATGAGCCTACCTTGCAAATGACCTTCTCGGTGAACGATTCGCCGTTTGCTGGACAGGAAGGGACGATGGTGACATCGAGGCAAGTACGCGATCGCCTGTTCCGCGAACTCGAAACAAACGTCGCCCTGCGTGTCGAAGATACCGACTCTCCCGATAAATTACTCGTTTCCGGTCGAGGCGAACTTCACCTCGGCATCTTGATTGAAACCATGCGTCGGGAAGGCTATGAGTTCCAAGTTTCCCAGCCGCAAGTGATTTTCCGCGAAGTCAGCGGTCAACCCTGCGAACCTTACGAATGTTTGGTGCTGGATGTCCCGCAAGAAGCTAGTGGTGGCTGTATCGAACGTTTGGGACAGCGCAAGGGCGAAATGCAAGATATGCAGATGAGTGCCACGGGTCGCACTCAACTAGAATTTGTAATTCCCGCCCGTGGTTTAATTGGCTTCCGGGGTGAATTCATGCGCCTCACCCGTGGCGAAGGGATTATGAACCACAGTTTCCTAGACTATCGCCCCATCAGCAGCGATATGGAAACTCGCCGTAACGGTGTCTTAATTTCGTTTGAGGAAGGTGTTGCTACCTTCTACGCAATGAAGAATGCTGAGGATCGGGGTGCGTTCTTTATCACTCCAGGTACCAAAGTTTACAAAGGCATGATTGTCGGGGAACACAACCGTCAACAAGACTTGGAACTCAATGTCTGCAAGGCGAAGCAGCTGACCAACCACCGTGCCTCTGGCGGTGATGAGTTAGTGCAGTTGCAAGCGCCAATAGATATGAGCTTGGAGCGTGCTTTGGAATACATCGGATCAGATGAATTGGTAGAAGTAACGCCCAAGTCAATTCGTCTGCGGAAGCTGGCGAAGAAGCTGGCGAAGCGCTAATTATCCCAGGTAGCACGCAGGTTTCAACCTGTGGCTACACAAAAAAGCCCGCCTGCGCGGGCTTTTTTATTTGGGGTGTCACATCATCTTCGGTTGATGGGATCTGAGATTACATCCAGCTGCGAGTCGAGGAGTTAGAAGCATCAACCCCACCTGTACGAATACGGCGATCTAGATCGTTGGGATCTGGGGAAGCGTTCAAGGCTTCCTCAAGGGTAATCCGACCCTCCAGCATTTCATTGTAGAGAGCCTGATTCATCACCTGCATACCGTCGTACTGGTCGTTTTCCATTAACCGGAATGCCTCCTCATTTTCACCTTTGAGCAGGTAATCTTGCATTGCAGGTGTATTAATTAAAATATCGTGAACTGCTGTGCGCCGACTATCTGTGGTAGGAAGTAGGAGTTGGGCTACTACAGCTATCAGAGATTGGGTAATCTGTATCCGCATCACTGGCTGTTCATCTGCTTTGTAGAGGTTTAACAAACGATCCACAGCACCGATAGCGCTTCTGGTGTGCAGAGTCCCCAACACTAAGTGACCCGTTTGGGATGCTTGCAAAGCTGTTTCAATGGTAATGCGATCGCGCATTTCCCCAATCAGAATCACATCCGGGTCTTCCCGCAAAACTGCCCGTAGCGCCTCGTGAAAGTCATTGGTATGCAAACCAACTTCCCGCTGACTAAGTAGGCAATTTTGCGAAGAGTGAACAAATTCAATCGGGTCTTCAATTGTCACAATGTGCTTATTCATCGTCTCGTTCAGATGACGAATCATTGCTGCAAGTGTAGTTGATTTCCCCGATCCCGTAGGCCCTGTAACTAAGATTAGTCCTTGGGGTTTTGACACAATGTCTTTGAGGACTTGCGGTAAGTTTAAACTATCAATAGAAGGGACATCCAGAGTGATTAAGCGCAGCACCATCGCTCCGCCCATCAGAGTCTCAAAGCAGTTCACCCGACAGCGCACGAAACCTGGATAGAAAATCGCTGTATCCAACTCTTTTTTCTCAGCGAATTGCTTCCGCTGAACTGGACTTAAAATCTCTGCCAGGTATCTTTCAAAGATTTCTGGTGTCACCCTTATCTGACTTTCAGATTGAGTTATCTGACCTCGAACCCGAAATCTGGTAACTTGCCCAACTCTAATGTGAATGTCAGAGGCTTTGTGATGAAACGCTTCCTTAACCAATTGTTTAATGGAAGTATTAACTTTGCTGACCTCTGGTAGTCGCCCTGCCTGCATCTGAGGAGGGGGTGGCGGTGGTGGCATATGTGGAGGAGCCTGAGACTTCAATTGGCCAGCATCATTGATTTGTGTCATGTTTCCGGTTTCCGCGAGGTGTTAACTAGGGGCTGGGGACTGGGGGCTGGGACTAGGGACTGGGTAAGACTTTTTTTCAATTCCCAATTCCCAATTCCCAATCCCTAATCTTGGTCAGATGGTATCGGTAAAACCACAGTTTAATGGATCTAGCCTATAATTTGTTTTTTAAGTAAAGCGTGAATTTACTTAAATATTGTAAAAAATTCCCGGATAGGCGCAAAAAATTTTATTTATTCGTAATCTGATTTTTGTTAAATTGCTTGTGATATAGCGATTGGGCGCTTTTAATGAAAAACGTTGATCGAATGGCGGAATGGTTAGAAACTCGTTGGGTAAAGCCAGCCTATGCGGGTGGGATACTCTTAGCGATCGCTATCTGCTTTTTTGGAGCCGCCACTAACACTATGGCAGGGTGGCTGTATGTTATCAGTGGTGTAATGTTGGCAATAGTGGGACTCTCGGCTATTTTACCAGCCCGAAGTCTCAAGTCGTTGCGAGTCAACCGCCGTCCCATCCAACCAGTGAGTGTTGGTGACGAGCTAACAATCGAATTGGATATAGAAAATCCAGTTGACAAATCCCAAAACCTGCTACAAATCCAAGACGATCTCCCCTTCGTCCTGGGAAAACCTGTACACACACCGATAGAAACTATTCCCCCGAAAAGCATTCACCACTGGATTTACTACCAACCAGCCCAAAAACGCGGTGTTTATCGGTGGATGACAGTGCAACTCAAGACAGCTGCTCCCCTGGGGTTGTTTTGGTGTCGGCGCGATCGCCAAGTTCCAGCTACAGCCTTCGTCTATCCTACAGTTTTACCCCTGATCAATTGCCCTCTAATCGATGAAATCGGGCAAGATACCAGTCCCCAATTTCTCAGCATAGATCGCCGTTCCCAGGCAGCAACAGAAGGAGTAACGCGAACCCTGCGTCCTTACCGAGTCGGCGATCCCACCCGCTTAATTCACTGGCGAACCAGCGCCCGGTTAGGACAATTCCAAGTCCGCGAATTGGAGACCTTCACCGGAGGGCAAGAAGTAATTATATGCCTTGACAGTGCCAGCGTTTGGAACCCAGAAGATTTTGAACAAGCCGTAATCGCTGCTGCGTCCCTGTACTTCTATGCCAGTGGACGGCAATTAAATGTGAAACTTTGGACAGCCTTAACGGGATTAGTGCAAGGTCATCGCGTAGTATTAGAAACCTTAGCCGCAACATATGCTGGAGAAGATGCGATCGCTGTGAGTCCGCCAAATCTTCCCTTAATTTGGCTGACTCAGAACCCAGTAACACTAACTGCCTTACCCCCTGCTAGCCGCTGGGTGCTATGGATGCCATCATCAACTGAACCTGCAACACCCGTAAATCGCAATTCCCCTGGAATAATCATCAACACCGAGCAACCACTACAAGTTCAGCTACAATCGCCCCTGAGATAGATTTCTTCACTGACATTTTTTACCAACCGATTCTCTTAAGGAAAAGCCTTAGGATACAATGCTTTAATACCTGCCTACATCCTGTCATTACATATCATGCAATCATCAGAAACTCAATCAAAATCCAGCGATAAAAACCTAGAGGCAATGCGTCAGTTTTCTCAAACTTACGCCAAACGCACAGGTACATACTTTTGTGTCGATCCTTCAGTAACAGCAGTCGTGATTGAAGGACTCGCCAAGCACAAAGATGACCTTGGTGCGCCTTTGTGTCCCTGTCGCCACTACGAAGATAAAGAAGCAGAAGTAGCTGCTGCTTTCTGGAATTGTCCCTGCGTACCAATGCGCGAACGCAAAGAATGCCATTGTATGTTATTTCTCACCGAAGATAACGAGTTTCGTGGTGAAATGCAAGACATCTCTATTGAAGAAATTCACGCCGTGCGAGATAGTATGTAACAATGTGCGCGAGGCAATCAGCCTCGCTATTTTTTTATCATTCAAACAAGTTGAATGCTTTTAAGTTATAGCCTTAAGATTTCCATAAAACCTGATAAGAAGGAACTTTTTAGTAGGGTAGGTATTGCTATATATAATGTCTGAAGAAATACCGACTGAATTTTGGCAAGGAGTAGAGCAGTTTAATCAGCAGGAATTTTACCCTTGTCACGATACCTTAGAAGCCCTGTGGATGGAAGCCAGCGAACCGCAAAAAAGGTTTTATCAAGGAGTCCTGCAAATAGCAGTTGCCTGCTATCATCTGGGGAATCTCAACTGGCGCGGTGCGGCGATATTACTAGGAGAGGGAATCGGACGCATCAAAGCTTACGAACCCCGATACAGCGGTATTGATGTTAGCCAACTCATAGATCAGAGTGCTGAACTGTTGACAGCACTGCAAGAAGCTGGTGCGGAAAACATCGCTGAATTTGTTGAACAGATGCAGCACCAAGGCGACATTGTACAATTACCAAAAATACAGCGAGTAGACGCTCAAGAAACTTCTGCAAGCTAGGTATCGTCAGGATTTTAGTGCTTGGTCATCGCTGAAGTAGATCCGGATCGAGTCTATAGAAAGAGTAAACTAGGCACAGTAGCTGATTAACGCATTCAGCGCGTCCTTAGCCTGTTGCCAATGACTAAAATTGATGTTTCCGCAAAACCCATGATGCAATCCTCTCAACAAACTCAATCTTTCATGCGTCGCCTGGGATTAGTATTGATGCTTCCAGCTGCCTTGGTGGGAGCGATCGCATTCCCCACCCAGATGCAACAAAACGCCCAAGCCCAAACCCCAGGCGACGGACGCGCCCTCACCGTCCGTTCTGATGTCCAAGAAGCCAACTCGAAAACAGGAGTCGTAACCGCACGCGGTAACGTGCAAATGTACTATCCATCACGACAGATTCAGGCAACAGCTGCCCAAGCTCAGTATTTCAGCAAAGAGCGCCGCATTGTTCTCACTGGCAACGTCTACGTCCTACAACAAGGTAATAGTCTCCGAGGCGAGACAATCACATACCTCATAGATGAAGGTCGCTTTGTTGCCCTGCCTCAAGGCAACCGACAGGTAGAATCAATTTATCTAGTTTCCGATCCCAGCGCCCCAACTCAACCCGCAGCGCCTGTAACAGCTCCCCCCGTCAATCCTAAGCCAGCCTTCAAAACACCGAATAGCCCATCAACAACCCCCCGAAGGTAATAAAGGCAAAAGGCTCTCATGCAAAAGGCAAAAAAAGAATGCACTTATTCTTTTAGCCATTAGCCATCAGCCACAATTCAATGAAAATCGTACTGGAAAATATTCACAAGTCTTATAGCAAGCGCACGATTGTCAATCGTGTAAACCTTTCAGTAGCGCAAGGGGAAATCGTGGGATTGCTCGGTCCCAATGGTGCTGGTAAAACCACCACCTTTTACATTGCTACTGGCTTAGAAAAACCTGATCAAGGTACTGTTTGGTTGGATAACACCGACATCACCGCCTTGCCCATTCATAAACGAGCTACATTGGGCATTGGCTACCTCGCGCAGGAAGCAAGTATTTTCCGCAACCTCAGCGTCCGAGATAACATTCTACTGGTGTTAGAGCAAACAGGTGTCCCGCGCCGTCAGTGGCAGCAGCGTCTGGATTACTTACTTCAAGACTTTCGTCTAGAAAAAGTTGCTTATACACACGGAATTCGTGTCTCTGGGGGAGAACGGCGGCGCACCGAGTTGGCGAGATCCTTAGCATCTGGCCCCGAAGGTCCGAAATTTTTGTTTTTAGATGAACCATTTGCGGGTGTCGATCCAATTGCCGTATCGGAGATTCAAAAAATAATAGCCGAACTACGCGATCGCAGCATGGGCATCTTGATTACCGATCACAACGTCCGCGAAACCCTCGCCATCACAGATCGAGCCTACATCATGCGCGACGGACAAATCCTCGCCGCAGGCAGCGCTGAAGAACTATACAATAACCCTTTAGTACGCCAATATTACTTAGGCGATGACTTCAAAAGGTAGCCCCTAGTCCTTTGCTAACAGCTAATGCCCAATTTCTTAACAATTAGCAATTAGCCATTAGCAACTAGCCATTAGCCATTAGCCATTAGCAATGCCCAAATTTTTCAATCCGCTCTACCCCTTGATTTCCCGCATCTCGGTCATGGATCGCTACATTGCCAGCGAACTATTCGCACCTTTCCTGTTTGGGATGGGTTTCTTTTCTTCTTTAGGAGTAACGATTGGCAGCTTATTTGACCTGATGCGGAGAAGTGTGGACGTAGGGCTACCAGCCATGCTGGTTTTGAAAGTGTTGCTGTTGAGTCTACCGCAATTTATGGCATACGCCTTTGCTGCCTCAACACTACTAGCTACCTTATTAACCTATAGTCGTCTTTCTAGCGACAGCGAATTGGTAGCTTTGCGTAGCTGCGGCATAAGCGTTTATCGTCTGGTAACACCAGCAATTATCTTGGGATTTTTCATCACTGGTATTGCCTTTACCTTTAATGAATATGTAGTACCAGCAGCGAATTATCAAGCTAAAGTTACCCTAGATCGAGCGCTGAATAAAGAAAAGCCGTCTTTCCAAGAGCGCAATATTTTCTATCCAGAATATACTAAAGTCAAACTGCCCAATGGCGAAAAAGAACAAGTGCTAAAGCGCCTGTTTTATGCAGAAAAGTTTGATGGTGAAAAAATGCAAGGCTTGACAATTTTGGATTGGTCACAAGAAGGACTAAACCAAATTGTTACCTCACAAGCCGCGTCTTGGAACCCAGCACAAAATACCTGGGATTTTTTCAAAGGCACCATTTATCTAATTTCTCCCGATGCTTCCTATCGCAATATTCTGCGGTTTGAACATCAACAGCTGCAACTGCCTCGCACAGCCTTAGATTTGGCAAGTTCGGGGCGCGACTATGGAGAAATGAACCTTGCACAATCCACAGAACGTCTGAAAATAGAACGTTTAAGTGGCAATGAGCAGAAAATTCGCAAGCTGCTGATCCGCATTCACCAAAAAATAGCCTTACCGTTTGCTTGTGTAGTGTTTGCTATAGTTGGTGCTGCTTTGGCAACTAGACCTACTCGCACCAGTAAAGCGACAGGTTTTGGTATTAGCGTCTTGGTGATTTTTACTTACTATTTATTAATGTCCTTTGGGGATGCGCTGGGACTGGGCAACTTCCTGCCTCCCTTTGTTGCTGCTTGGATGCCAAACCTGTTTGGCTTAGCAGCAGGTGTCTGGTTTTTGCTTAAAGCTGCCCGGTAAATTAGTCATTAGTTGTTTGGGCTGTGTATACTGCGAACCAATAAGCGATCGCTAATGACCTACATCCTGAATCATTAGCGATCGCTACTAACTAATGGCTAACTGCTTATATAACAGTTCTAAATAAATTGTGAAATATTTTTTCGTTTGCAGATTGTCCCTCTGTCTTACGGGTTACAGCCTATAAAGAACTTGCTAGAGAAACTTTTACACAAGATACTGGCATCTTTAGAAAAACATTACCTTATGGCAACTACCTTAAGTTAAATAGCGTATAGAATCAATTTATACCCACCGTGCAGAGCCGAGCTGCACTACACCTATGCCATCTTCCAAACAAGTTCCTGCCTCTATCCGCTATTTCAAAGCACGGTTCCGGACAGTGCTGCGTCCGGCGTTTTGGGGTAGCGCGATCGCGATCTCAATGGTACTCTTTGGCGGATGGCAGTACTGGCAACACCCAGAGTGGCTAACTGGCAGTGGCGATGAAGCAACCGAGAATGAACAAAGCCTTTCGGAAGAAAGTAGTGCTATCGGCGCTGATATTGATAGTTTACCTGTATTAATTCAAGAATTTAACCCGACCAATCCCCAAGGCGCAGGCAAGCAAAAGCAGAAATCGCAAAATCCCAAAGAAGAAGGTTTATTTGAACAGTTAACTCGTAATAAAACTGCTGCGCCTAATACAGAATCAACATCTCAATTGCTCAGAATAGCACCCAAAGATCCGCAAAACTCCACCAATCCTTTTGCTACATCAGCGCAAGAGCTACTAAATGCTGGCCCCCTTTCCAATAGTGGCCCCCTTTTAGGAGCAACACCTAGCAACCAGCAAACTGAAACATCCGCAACAACCGCAACTTCTAGCCCAACAGCTGGGTTTAAAGCGCTCAATGGTGATAAACCATCCCAAGCTACGATGCCTGGAAGCCCCCTGCAACAAGGTTTAAACCAAACATCAACACCTTTATTGTCTACGAGTCAGCCACCTGCAAATGTATCTGAGTCTACGCAGGCAACCCCGACATCCACCTACACCGGACAGATAGCACCGCCAACGACAACTACCTTACCCACCACAACAGGCTATAGCGTTCCCCCAACCACAACAACTAATCCTAATCCGAATGCTTACACCTCTTTTACCCAACCCCAGTCAGTGCCAGTAGTGCCAGTCGCACCCATACCCGTAGCGCCACCTGTTGCCCCAATAACCACCAATAATTACGGACAATACCCATCTGGTTTGCCCAATCAGGGAAGCAACATTGGCACCAACTCCGGATTTAGTCCCAACGTCGGTAATAATTCCAACGTTGGTAATTCCGGAGTGCAACCGAATCCGGTAACTCAGCCTACTAGCAACTTTCCCCGTCCAGTTACAGGGAGATCCCTTGGTGGAGGCCGGATAAATACTTTTACCAATCCTTAAAAAGGAATAATTGGGGAAGGATGGGTTGAGGCACCTAGCCCAACAAATATTAGGAAGACGTTAGGTAACGCTTACTCCCTACCCAATAAACAACTCTAAATCAATAGAATTCGAGTTTTGAGTTATTAATTTAAAATTAATAACTCAAAACTCTTTCAATTAATCAGGACAGCTGACAACTATCAATTGAAATATTTGATAATCGCCTCTGCAAACTCAGAACATTTCAGAGGTGGCTCTACTGGTGGTTCCATCAACCGCGCTAAATCATAAGTCACTTCGCGGTTAGAAATAGCTTCACCAAGCCCTTTCTTAATCAAATCCGCTGCCTCTTGCCAGCCCATAAATTCCAGCATCATCACCCCCGACAAAATCACCGAACCAGGGTTTACCCGGTCTAAACCAGCGTGTTTAGGAGCAGTACCGTGAGTAGCCTCAAAGATGGCACATTGATCGCCAATATTAGCTCCAGGCCCCATCCCCAATCCGCCGACAATCGCAGCAGCTGCGTCAGAGAGATAATCCCCGTTCAAATTCATCGTGGCGAGAATGGAATATTCATCCGGTCGCGTCTGAATTTGTTGGAAAATACTGTCCGCAATTCGGTCATTCACCATCACCAAGTTTTTCCACTGACCGTTACCGTGAGTTTGCCAGATGGAGTTGAGGACATCTTCAACTTCCTGACAGATTTGGGCTTTTTTCTCCTCAGTAAGGGCATCGTACCCAGGATCGATCTGACGGGCGTTTTCTTCTAAACTAATATCTGGGTTACGCTCTTTGTTGCTCAGAATCCAAGATTCACGTTCAGTGACGCACTCGCCTCGAAACTCTGTAGTTACCAGTTCATAGCCCCAGTCGCGGAAAGCGCCCTCAGTGTACTTCATGATATTGCCCTTATGCACCAGCGTCACCTGCTGCTTGTTCTTGGGGAGTCTCAGGGCATTTTTCATGGCACGGCGCACCAAACGTTGGGAACCCGTTTTGCTAATTGGTTTGATGCCGATGCCAGAGTCGAGGGGAATTTGCTTTTTCCCGTGTTCGGGTGTCGCGGGAATTAACTCAGTATTGAGCAGTTTAATCAGTTTATCGCCAATTTCGCTGCCCTGTCGCCACTCAATTCCTAGATAGATATCTTCTGTGTTTTCTCGGTAGATGATGACATCTAGTTTTTCTGGAGTTTTGTGGGGAGAGGGCGTACCTGCGTAATACTTGCAGGGGCGAACGCAGGAGTAGAGGTCGAAAATTTGACGCAATGCCACATTCAGCGACCGAATGCCTCCTCCAATTGGCGTTGTCAATGGCCCTTTGATGGCAATCCCATACTCTTTAATCGCGTCGAGGGTGTCTTGGGGCAAATACTGGTAGGTGCCGTACTTTTCGCAGGCTTCATCACCTGCGTAGACTTTAAACCAGTTAATTTGCCGTTTACCGCCGTAGGCTTCTTTGACGGCGGCATCAAAGACTTTTTGAGATGCGGGCCAGAGGTCTATTCCCGTGCCGTCGCCGCGAATGAAGGGGATAATTGGGTTATCTGGGACAATGGGTTCCCCATTTTTAAAGGTAATCTTAGAGCCTGTTTCGGGAGGAGCGATCTTTTCGTACATATTACACACTTGTTGAGTCTAGTCTGAGCCAGACAATGCTTTTTTGAAGGCTACCAGATCATCAAAGCTTGCGATCGCTCAAGTCAAGCTTTTTTGAATTTTAAGCTTTTTGTTTGCTACGCCGCCCGCTCCTCATCCAGGCAATGCCACCGACAATCAAGGAAAATAGAGACATAGAGGCTGGCTCTGGAACTGACTCTGATTCTGACAATGGCCCCTCTACTGTCGTGCCAACTTTGATTTGATAGGCAAGCTGGGATTGAGAGGGGGTTGCTCCTAACCAACTCATAATTGATTGTCCAGTGAGGAGAAAATCTGTTTTATCAGATAGACCTCTAATTCGCAGATAGTCTAAGCTGTCTCCATTTGCATCCGCAACAGAAGAATTATTCAGGGCAAGTCCGTTTAGGAATAAATTGTCAACTTCAATTTTGGAGTTGGGCTTGGTAGCTCTGGTGCGGATTAAAATGTCTGTAAAGGGGCCGGTGGCGGTCGAGGTTAAGGTTTTACCTCCTACGGTGTAGCTGACATTTTGGGTAGCTGCTTGGTACGCAAGGGTAAAAGGTGTTGCTGTGCCATTTGACCAGACAAATTCATCCCGATCTAAAATGACAAAATTATTATTAACAATGTCATGGATATCGAGTTCGTAAGTCGTTCCACCGATTGAGTTAGACCCTATTCGACCTTCGGGAACAAAGGAAAGTTTATCGATCAGCGCATTATAGTCTGTATCTGTGTCCAAATGGCTGAGGCTGTAAGCACTAGCTGCATGAGGCGATGCCATTAGTCCCAGCGCGGCAAGGGACAGGGTGACAAATGTATGGCAGGTTTTCATATACTTTGTTAACTTGATTTTTTTGTAGTCTTTGCTACAAAAATTATGCCACTTTTTAGGCGCATTTTACAAGTGCATTTGGGCATTTTTCTCCCAAAAAATATGTTTTATTTATTTATTTTAACTATTTAGTAAATCAGAGTAGAAATCAGCTATGTGGCAAAGGGCAATAAAGTAAAACAAGGTTACTCTAAAAAAACTAAGTAATTCTGCGGAAGTTATAAATACTTAAAGTAAGTATTTATTGGGAAGTTCTAGGGCAAGCATATTCGAGCGAATTTGGAGAGGTAATCTAAGACATATTTGATAATTTCCGCCATTTTGGTGAAGTGGGGAAAGTTTAAATGTTAAAAAATATGGGGTTAATGCTGCAATATCAGCATTAGTTTTAGAGAAAAATTTGGTATTGGTTGCTTAAGCTACTGCGCTCTCAACCAATTGCTTAAGCAAAAATACTTAATAGTTTTCTGCGAGTATTTCAGCTAGAACATCGCGCCTGCTTCATTTTCATCAACTGAAAGCCAGGAAGCGCTGACATGACAAAGTTAGGAAAAATATTATAGCTCATAACAGCCATTTTTTGCTGTCAAATGGTTTTCGATGCAGCATTGAGCGCAGTCAGACATCAGCCATTATGCTGAAGTAGGGTAGATCGAGCGCGATCGCCCCCGTGCGATACCTCTTTATACCCCAGTTTCACTACCACTGGTTGAGACACTGCTAACGCTGCCGATTATTTACAAGCTGATATAAAAAAGATATATGCTGCACAACCAGCCTCTGTACTTTCCAATAACACAACTCACGATAAAGCGGGATAATCCAGTTTGCAGAGCATGACTGATATGGATGGTAAGGGCCCTCTAGAATAACGATGAAAAAAATATTAGTCGTTGATGATGACAGAACCCTGCGAACCGTCTTGACACGCTACCTGCAAACCCAAGGGTATCAGGTTCAGGATGTAAGTTCTGGTATGGAGGCATTAACTGTTTTTGAACAAGATGCACCGGATGTAGTGGTTAGTGATGTCATGATGCCAGAAATGGACGGTCTGGAATTTTGCCGCCGTCTGCGAGGAATACCTTCAGGACAGTTAGTGCCATTTATATTTTTATCAGGAAAAGGAGAATTAGAAGACCGAATTCAAGGACACACAATAGGAGCAGATGATTATCTGACAAAACCTTTCGATCCACGGGAATTAGTTGCAAAAATTGAGGCACAGCTAGAGCGATCGCGCCGCATCAATGCAGAAATGGTACGGTTAATGCAGCAGCTGGCTACCGGCGCTGCCCCTGCTGAAGAGAAATCACAACACTCAGATGTTCCCCCAGTAATGTCACTGCCCTTAACCCCAGCAGAGCAAAGAGTTTTTTGGGAGGTAATTCAAGGTTTTACCAACAAACAAATTAGCGATCGCTTGTTCATCAGTCCCCGCACAGTTCAAACCCATCTGAGTAACATCCTCGGTAAGCTGGAGCTAGACAATCGCTCTCAACTGGTTCGCTTTGCCTTTGAACGCGGATACCGCCGTCCCAGCAATGAGGAGCAATTATAGAGGAAATGCTAGTTGCTTGTTCATTGCTAATTGTTAAAAGCCATGAGCCATTACCCATTAGCTATTAGCCATTAACTATTAGGCATGATTACCAGCGTCTACACATTGAGTGAAATAAGTCAAGCGATCGCGAACGATCAGTCGCAATGGAGACCGTTAGTATTTACTAACGGGTGCTTTGATATACTCCATGCAGGTCATGTGAGATATTTACAAATAGCAAAGTCCTTCGGGCGATCGCTTGTGGTGGGGTTAAATAGCGATCGCTCAGTCAGTGCCATCAAACCGCACAAACAGGGATTGCCTCCTCGACCTATAGTTCCCCAACAGCAGCGCGCAGAAGTTCTCGCCGCCCTAAAGTCCGTCGATGGGGTAGTGATTTTCGACACCTTAACCGCCACTAGCTTAATTGAAGCACTCAAACCTGATATTTATGTCAAAGGAGGCGACTACAGCACACAAACCCTGCCAGAAGCACCAGCTGTTTTGGCATACGGGGGGCGGATAGAATTAGTCAAAGTGGAAATTCCTACCTCGACCACAGCACTTATTGACCGCATCCTGCACTCAAGTCAATAGTTATAAGTCATTGAAACTTTGAAACGTTGGGTAGGGATTCTCGTTCTCACAACGCCTCCAGCGTCTCCAATCTTCAAACGTTCAAACGCTTACGGAAAAAAGACAACAGACTGAAACTTGCTTCATGATTGACCCAAAGACTGCCGATCTACCAGACACCACCTCTAACGACATCGCCGCCCTCCGCTTCAAGTTTGAGTCGGGTTCTCCAGCAGGGCAACTACAACTCATTCCGGAACTCATACAAGCTGGAGAATCCGGTTTAGAGGTACTGATGGAATTTTTACTTCAAAGCAAGTCAAACCCTGCCACTTTGGTTGCTTTCAAAGCCTACCAGACCCTTGAGAGCGCCAACTCAAAAGTCGCAGATGAATTTCTGCAAACCCATTTCCCTAACGGGATCGTACCGCTAAACTCAGAACGCGGCATCGACTACACACCCCTGCAACAGCTGCTCAAAAAACAGGACTTTCTTTCAGCTGACCGGATGACCCTGCAAAAAATGTGTGAATTAGCAGGCGTTGATGCCGTGCAGAGAAAATGGTTGTACTTTACTGAAGTAGAAAACTTCCCCATTAAGGATTTGCAAACCATCAATAACCTGTGGTTCGTCTACTCAGAAGGGAAATTTGGCTTTGGAGTGCAGCACGAAATTTGGTTGGGTGTCGGCAAAAACTTCTTAAAATTCTGGCCGAAAATCGGCTGGAAGAACGGAAACAACTGGACTCGATACCCCAACGGGTTTACCTGGGATCTGTCCGCTCCTAAAGGTCATCTGCCTCTGTCCAATCAGCTGCGAGGTGTCCGGGTAATTGCCTCATTGCTATCTCATCCCGCCTGGTCGAATAAAAGTCCTGAATCTTGAGTGTTAAAGAGCGATCGCATTGGGTCAGCGTTAACGCTATTATGTGGTTCGCGTCAACCGATAGCAGCGCTCTCGAAGACCGACTAAGTTAGCAATGTTGCGATCGCTCTTTAACCTAACGCATCCTACCTATCTTCATCCTTGCTTGTTCAGCTTTTTAGGCAATCTTTCCTGAACGTGTTGATTATTGGCTTGATTCGGGAACGCTAAATATAGCTGGAAATTATTAATGATGTCATACAAGCAACGTGTATGGGGGTAGGGATAGTAATGGTAGGCCCAGAAAGTAGACTTTTTTGCCGTTTGGATGGTTTGACACCACAAGTTAGAGAACAACAAAGACTCAAGGCTTTGCGAGAGTTGGGGCTACTGGAAACAGAAATAATTCCCGTTTTTGAGGAAGCTACACAAACAGCAGCCCGCTTTTTGGAAGCGCCAATCTGCTTTTTGGGTTTAATAGCACAAGAAACCCAGTGGCTCAAGTCAGCTGTGGGTTTATCGCGAGTGGGACTGATGAACGAGCTAGCGACTTCGCGGCAAATCCCACGCAATGAAACCTTCTGCGCTTATGTAGTAGATAGTCATCAGGTATTGGCAATTTACGATACTAATGACAAGCTTTGCCAGCCAATATTTGCTGAGAGTTTGCTGGTGCAGCACTACGGCATCCGTTCCTACTTAGGCACCCCCCTGTTGACATCTGATGGAATTTGTCTGGGTACGCTGGCAGTAATGGATTTAGTGCCTCGTAGTTTTACCAGCAAAGATATTGAATTTTTGGCACTCATGGCACGCTGGAGCCTCAGCGAATATGAGCGAAACCTTCTGCTTCTGGGAACACGGCAAGTGGATTCGCCACAGCGTATCAGCTCCAGCAGTCAATGGTTTGCTAAATCGTCGCTACACGCGCCACCAGACTCTTACGAGCACTTAGGACACAACGCCGCTACTCCCCTGAATTCGAGCGATTTGCTTTCCCTGACCCGTTCAGCCCCCAACCCATCTGCAACTACCTCTGTTAAAGCTAAACTGCTATCTCAGCTGTCGCAGGAACTGCGAACCCCACTAACTTCGGTGATGGGGATGGCGAGTGTTTTGGGTCGCGAAGTTTACGGGCCATTAACAACTAAGCAGAAGGAGTATCTGGAAATTATCCACCACAGTGGACGCCACTTAGTTTCGCTAGTGGATGAAATTTTGTCTTTGGGAGGGCTAGATGAAGGTAGCCAAAAACTCGATTTTACGTCTGTAGACATTGAAATGCTCTGTCAACAGGCAATTAATAGCTTGGAACAGTTTGCGTCTGGGCGGCAGCAACAGATTCGTTTATCAATAGAACCTGGTAAGCGCATCTGGTTGCTGGATAAGGAGAAGGTGCGGCAAATTCTCTACTACCTGATTTTTAATTTAATTAACTCAGGCAGTGCGGGTGGTGTGGTTCGCATTCATGTCTCTCGCAAAGGCGAAAGGCTGAACATTTCTGTCTGGGTTTCTCACCCTTGGTTAGGAGATGGTCTGCCTCAGATTGAGTTTTACTCGCATTCAGAAGTTTCGACGCTCTCGGAGCGATCAGAAGTGGCGCTGCAAGCCAGCATCACCCACACTCAGCAATCGCAATCATCTATGTCGTGCCTCCAAGCAGCTAATCCAATGCTGCTGAATGGTTCTGCTACCGCTAATCCTCCCAGTCCGGAACCAGTATCTGGGCAGCAACAGAGCAATAGCAACTCTCGCGAAAATCTTGGACTTTTACTCAGCTGTCTGTTGGCGGAAATTCATGGCGGACAAATTTCTGTTCAAGGCTCTCCAGACGCAGGTTATCGCTATGTTGTCAGCTTGCCGCCAATGGAGAGTGAAGAAACATTTGACGATTGACTGACAATGGGCTATAGACTATGTACTTGGGAATAGGTAATGGCTAATTGCTAACGGCTAATGGCTAATGGCAATTAGCACTTGAACAATTAGCAATTAGCAAATGACCAATTACATAACTCTTTGGCAACGATTTACCATGTCCAATTTGCCGCTGTATCAGTGGCAAAGCACCAGCTATTTACATCGGTTGGTTGGTATCCTGCGATCTTGGCGGCAAAGTAGCTGGCTGATGCAGTGGGAGCAAGCGATAGGAGCTGTGTTGGTAGCTTTAGTGTTTGTTTTAGCTCCTTTCGTGTCAAATGTCCTGATCGGCGTGTTAATGGCTGCTGGCGCTGGTTTTTGGGCGCTGCTGACACTCTCGGATGATCGGGGGTACGTCCAAGGCTCCCCAAAGGTGACACCTATTCACTGGCTGGTTTTGCTGTACTGGGGTATTGCTACGATAGCAACGGCTTTGTCTCCGGAGAAGGAAGCAGCTTTTAAGGGATGGTCGAAGCTAACGCTATATTTGCTGTTTTTTGCGCTGATGGCGCGGGTGTTGCGATCGCCTCGTCTGCGCTCAATACTTATTACCGTCTACTTGCACGTGGCGTTGATTGTCAGTGTATATGGGTTGCGGCAGTGGTTTTTTGGGGCAGAAGCTTTGGCAACTTGGACAGATCCCACGTCTCCCATGTCTAAAACTACGCGAGTTTACAGTTACCTGGGTAATCCTAATTTACTGGCAGCTTATCTGTTGCCTGCGATCGCTTTATCTTTGGCAGCTGTTTTCGTTTGGCGCGGTTGGGTTCCCAAAGCCTTAGCGTTGACGATGTTTGTGGTAAATTCTGCCTGTCTGGTTTTAACTTTTAGCCGCGGCGGTTGGATCGCCTTGATATTTTTGCTGGGCGCGTTTGCGATGATGCTGGTTTTCTGGTGGAGTATCCAGATGCCTCCTTTCTGGCGAACTTGGTCGCTACCGTTGTTATTGGGAAGTTCGGCGGTTGTACTATTGTTAGCTTTACTATTTGTGGAACCATTACGCGATCGCGTTTTAAGTATGTTTAGTGGTCGCAAAGATAGCAGCAATAATTTTCGGATCAATGTCTGGATTGCGGTGAGAGAAATGATCCGCGATCGCCCGATTCTGGGTATTGGCCCTGGTAATGTTGTTTTCAATAAAATCTATCCGGTGTATCAGCTTCCTCGTTATAACGCTTTGAGTGCCTATTCTATCTTTCTGGAATTGCTTGTAGAAACTGGTTTTATCGGGTTTACCAGTTTTATGTGGCTGCTAATTGTCACCTTTAACCAGGGATGGTTACAACTCACTCGGTTGCGGAAAGTACAAAGACGCGACGGGTTTTGGCTGATGGCGGCGATTGCGGCTATGTTGGGTTTGCTGGGACACGGGTTGGTAGATACAGTCTGGTACCGACCGGAAGTTAATACTCTCTGGTGGATGATGGTGGCGTTGATTGCTAGTTATTACATTGTCTCCCCTGCAAGTGATCGCACTTTGCCCACGAGCTAGAGATATAGCGATCGTGGTTGATAATTTTCTCCTTCTCTTATGAAAAAAAAGCAGAAAGATTTTTTCGTCTTTCTGCTTTTTTTTTAAATTTTAGTCTTTTTACTCTCTATATCCAGTACTACCAGTACGACTTGCTGGATCGGGGTCGCGGTATGCTGTCGGCTCATTGTTCTTGCGGCCAGCCAGCCCAGCTAAACCAGCCAGACCAAGCAAGCCCAGCCAGCCCCAATCGAAACCATCATCTTCGTTCTCAACAACAACATCTTGGCCTGAAGTAGCGGGGTCTACAGTAGTTGTATTATCGGGATTTGTTTGAGCAGAGGCGGGCATAGTTAAGGGGAGAAGTGCCATACTCACGGTGAGAACGCCAGCTCCAACAACTTTCGACAAATTAGAACGCTTCATAAGTTAAATTAAGTAAAGTGCTTTGTGAGTTCCTAACTTATAAAGGTAGACTTCTTCCCCAAAAATAGAATCAATCTGTGGCTATAAAGTTAGCTGGTTGTTCCCTCTAACTATAGAGATAGAAGATGCACTTTTTCCCCACTTTCTGAGTTTAGTAATTTTTCATGGCTCGTTCCATATCGCGTTTATCTTCACGTTTCTTGATGTCTTCGCGCTTATCGTGCAGCTTTTTCCCTTTGCCAAGCCCAATTGTTAGCTTCACCCAACCCCGCTTTAAATACATTTTCAAAGGCACTAAAGTTAAGCCCTGCTGTTCCACCTTGCCAATCAGTTTGCGGATTTCCTGTCGGTGCAGCAGCAGTTTGCGCGTGCGCCTGGGGTCGTGGTTGAAAAATTCGCCGATACCCTTGTACGGCGAAATGTGGACGTTTATCAGCCATACTTCACTATTGCGAATCAAAGCATAGCCATCTCGCAGATTAACCTGACCTTGGCGAATCGATTTAACTTCCGTACCAGTTAACTCAATTCCAGCCTCATAGGTTTCCAAAATTTCATAGAGGAAACGGGCTTGTCGGTTATCGCTAATAATTTTAATACCTTCGTTCTTTTCACTCATCGCAACCCAGCTGTGGAAAACCTTGTCTTAACGTAGCCTTAAAATGCAAGCGATCGCAACAACCCAGAAGAGGGAGACAGGCAAATTCTCCTCATTATTTTGGGCCTCAGTCTATAACTAGGAACGAGAATAATTTCCCCAGTCGCCAGCCCCTGCTTTGGATAACTATCGGGAACGGACTTTAATAGTAACTTCTTGGAGGCGGCTACCAGGGTTAATATCTTGATACTTCGCCTCGGTGTTGCTGCTGGATGACACTTTGTTGGCTGAAGAAGACTTGGCGGTTGACATTGCAGCCTTTTGAGCCTCAGTCTGGATGTGCTGCTTTTTGGTGTACTCAGCAATTTTGGCTTGAGCTTGAGCGTAGGTGGGAGTGTCTTGAGGAATCTGTTGGAGATAGTTTAAGGCACCAGCAAAATTTGTTTGAGCTGCTCTCTCGTATGCTTGTTGTAACAAATATTCAGATTTAATCCGCTCTTTCTCAGTATATTCTACCAGTTTTTGTTGAATTGTTACATCTACCGTATCTTTAGGAATTAATTTCAGATAGTTAACAGCGCTGGTAAAGTCTTTTTCTGAAGCTTTTTCATAGGCTTTTTGAATTAATTGTTTTGCTTCTGCTTCTATTTTGGGTTGTGCTTTTTGGAGGATTGGCTCGGCTTTCTTTTCCCAAAAAGGAACATCAGGAATCTTACGAGCGGCAACTACGACATCTAACCATCGGCTTTCCTTAAATGCTTGTTCAGCCGCTTTAAATTGAGTAGCGGCGGTATGCCAATCTTTGCTCCACTCTTGGATGGCGGCTTGAGCTTCTGGATAGACGGTACTTTTTGAAGGAATGGACTTAGCCAGCGCGATCGCGCCTTTGAAATCTCCATTTTGATATTTTTCCTGCGCCGTTACCAAAATTCCTGATGTTGATTCTGAGGGAAACGCTTGCAGCAGAGAATATATCCCACCCGCAATTACTAAACTATTAGCTGCAATACCTATGGTAACTCCAGTAAGAATAGGAGAAGTAGGAACTTTATAGGAGCGATTTTCTACACTTGGGTTAAATGAACTTTGCCTAATAATTCCTTCAGAGTTCTCTACAGGCGTGTTTATTAACACTTCTTGTATACTCGCCGTTTCCCCACCCCATACTTTCGAGAAGGGTAAGAGGCGGCGTAAACCCGCTTCTACAATTACGGCTCGGCTCAACACTTCTTGCCTACCAGCCGACATTCGGATACAGTCCGCCTCTAGGACTTCTGGCTCCGAAATCTCTACGGTTAACGGTTGCAGCGCCTGTAATGTTTCAAATGCTGATTGGTAGCGGGTGCGAAAGTGATAGCGTACCATTTTTTTTAGCACCGAAATTAACTCATTTAGAGGTGATTCATACATCGCTTCTAGCGGCAAATGATGCTCCCAAATCACCTCCCCCGTAACCGGATCTTCTGTTAGTTGGGCTGGTTCCACACCTATCAGTGCTTGGATGGCAATCATTCCCAGAGCATAAATATCGCTATTTGGGTGGGGATGTCCTATCAGTTGCTCGGCGGGAATATACCCCAACCCACTAATAGCCAGGGTAGTGTTACTCTGGGCTTTATCTATAGTAAAATGCTGCGATTGAACTGCGCTAAAATCGGTTAGAAATAACTTGCCATCTCCGGAGCGTCTAATGATATTGTTCGGTTTAATATCGCAATAAATGATACCTTGAGAGTGAACAAAGTCAAGAATGCACAAGATATCTTGCAGCATTTGTACAACTTGACTTTGAGTCCACCGTTTGACACAGCCTTTGCTGATTGGCAGTTCCGCACTCAGCGGATGGCCTTGAATGAATTCTTGCACTAAGAAAAATTCTTGGTTTTCTTCAAAGTAGTCTAATAGTTGGGGAATATGCTCGTTATCTTTTAGTTTCTTTAAAGTTTCGGTTTCACAGATAAACCTACGCTTTGTAATTGAAGAGAGGTTGGGGGCTGGAGAGGCAAAATTGAAGTGTTTGAGAACACATCTGGGGTTGCCTGTTTGGTGAAGGTCTTCAGCAATATAGGTTTGCCCAAAAACCCCAGAGATCAGGAGCTGGACAATTTGGTAACGACTTTTTACTATTTTGCCGATCATTGGGTGGATTGCCAGCTCCTTATACAGTGGCTTTTAAACGCACATCTAGATATATATATATTTTTTCGGGAATCTCCCTGTCTTTCCGGATCTTGTGGAAAGCGATCGCTTGCAGGTTGCATACCCTGAACCCTAGCAACGGCAAGGAAATCGCCCTAAACGCCGTACAATGCCCTCATAAGCTGGGATAGTATTTTTTCCGGAAGACGCGATCGCTTGCGTAAACCTTCTCTCACGTCCTCCCACTCAGCACTTTTTTCCAATAAGCTGTAACATCCAATAATTAGGGCGGATGAAAGCGCAAAGCTTACTTGCGGTGTCTGATTAATTGTTTTCACCCGTGTAGGTGGAGTTAGGCGCGTTGTTCTGTGCCAAAATCGTTTTCAGCCGTTGCGCGATTTTTTGCAAGACCCTTCCCTAACGCCAACTGTCACGAAACTGCATGAACTTAACTTTAGGACAAATACTAGGAGGACACTACCAAATCATCAACTCCTTGGGAGGAGGTGGGTTTGGTAAAACTTACCTTGCTAAAGATATGTATCTCCCTGGCAATCCTCCGTGCGTTGTTAAGCAACTTAAGCCTCAGTCAACCAATCCGCAGACTTTAGAAATAGCAAGGCGTTTATTCGATACTGAAGCTAAAGTTTTGTATCAATTAGGAAATCACGCTCAAATTCCCCGCCTTTTTGCTTACTTTGAGGAAAATCAAGAGTTTTATCTGATTCAAGAATTTATTGAAGGCTATAACCTCAGCGAGGAACTCACTCCCGGTAAACAGTTGAGTGAAGATGAAGTTGTTTCCCTTTTACAAGATATTTTAGAAATTTTAGAATTTGTCCATCAACAAAATGTAATTCACCGTGATATTAATCCCCGTAACTTAATCCGTCGTCAGGAAGACAATAAGTTAGTTTTAATTGATTTTGGTGCAGTAAAACAAATCAGCACTCAGATAATTAATGGTATACAGAGTAACTTGACTGTAGCTATTGGTACGCAAGGGTATCTACCCAGCGAACAAGCTAACGGACACCCTAAATTAACTAGCGATATTTACGCTGTGGGCATGATTGGGATTCAAGCTCTCACTGGGATATTTCCTAATCAGTTAAAAACCGACCTCGATACTGGGGAAATCATCTGGCGTAATCATTCATCAGTTAGCAATGGTCTGGGGAATGTTTTAGACAAGATGGTGCGTTATGATTTTCGGCAGCGCTACCAATCAGCATCTGAAGGATTGCAAGCACTTAAAGATTTGAAGATTCCTACGGGTGTCACGATGATGGTTTCGCCAGTTGCTAAAACCCCAGTTCGTCCAACAACTCACAAGAAAGCTAAAAAATCAGTCTCGATTTGGAGAAATGTTTTAATATTAACTGTTCTGTTTGGATTAGGGACAGTGGGCGGACTTTATTTGGTAAATTTTGTTAATTCTTCTAATGCAACTGATTTATATAATCGAGGCAAGACGCTATCTGAGTTAAACCGGAATGAGGAAGCGATCGCGCTTTACAACAAAGCTCTTAAAATTAGTCCAGATTACTTTGAGGCTTGGAATGGCTGCGGTAAATCTCTGTTAGATTTAAAGAAGTACAAAGAGGCACTTGATGCCTATGATAAAGCAATTCAACTGAATCCAGTTTCTTTTGAAGCTTGGGCTGGTAGAGGTTATGTCTTGGATAACTTGCAGCGATACAAAGAAGCAATTTATTCTTTTGACAAGGCTTTGAAAGTCAAGCAGAACTCGCCTGAAGTCTGGAATGGTAAAGGAGAAGCACAGACTAATTTACAACAATACGAAGAAGCAATAGACTCTTTTGATAAAGCAGTTAAATTTAAGCAAGATTATTATCAAGCTTGGTATAGTAAGGGATGGGCAGAGCATAATTTGCAGAAGTATGAGGATGCGATCACCTCTTACAACAAAGCGATTGATTTCAAATCCGACTACGCGCAAGCTTGGCACAATCGCGGGAATTCGCTCATCAGCTTGCAACGTTACCAAGATGCTGTTGAGTCTTATGAGAAAGCTGTTAAATTTCAGCCGAATAATTATAATGCTTGGTACAGTCGTGGCAATGCTTTAGTTAATTTGCAGCAATATAAAGAAGCGATTGATTCATATAAACAAGTGAATAAAATTCAACCAAGCTACTACAAAGGCTGGTACGCGAGAGGTTGGGCGCTGCATCAATTGGAACGTTACGAAGAAGCATTAGGCTTTTATCAAAAAGCGCTTAGATTAAATAATAATGATTATATAATTTGGTACAATCTAGGGAATCTATTGTATAATTTGAAAAAATACGAGGATGCGATCGCGTCTTATAACCGAGCTGTTAGTATTAGATCAGAACACTACGAAAGCTGGTTCAGTCGCGGCAATGCGCTATTTAATTTACAAAAATACCAAGAAGCGTTGTCTTCCTATGAGAAGGCAATTCGATACAAGCCCGATTACCAGCAAGCAATAGAAGCTAAACAACAGGTGGAGAGTCAAATAAAGCCAGAAAAGTTGACTCCAAAAGCAGGTAAAAAGTCAGATAAATCCGGAAAAGCTGACTCTTGATAGGAAGCAATAGGGGAGCATCTCAAATAAATTTCCCACAGGCTCAAGCCTCGCGCGAGGTTACTTGTTAGGCGTTTTTACAAAATTGAGATGCACTCCATCAGTATTAATTTGCTGCGCCAAGATTGAGAGACAGCGATGAATCAAATGAGTAACTATCCAGACTTTTCCCAGCCAGGTTATCAAGTCATCAGAGAATTAGGGCGCAACCGGGAAGCAGGACGTATTACCTATCAAGCTACCGCCCTCAACTCGGATCAACAGGTAGTAATCAAAGAGTTTCGTTTTGCAGATGCAGCTGGTGACTGGTCGAGTTTTAAAGCTTATCAGCGCGAGATTGAAGTGCTGCAACAGATGCAGCATTCCCGCATTCCTCAATACCTAAATTCCTTTGAAACTCCAGCGGGTTTTTGCCTGGTGCAGGAATATAAAAACGCGCCATCTTTAGCAGAAAGATGCAGCTTTAATCCTGAAGAAATCAAACAAATTGCTCTCTCAGTATTAGAAATTTTGGCTTACCTACAAAGGCGAACCCCCCCAATTATTCATCGAGATATCAAACCTGAAAATATCTTGGTTGACGAGCAATTAAATGCTTACCTAGTTGATTTTGGGTTGGCGAGAATTCGGAGTGGGGAAGTGGCAATGAGCAGTGTGGCAGCAGGAACTCCAGGTTTTATGCCGCCGGAAGAACAGTTTGGGCGTCCCCTTACAAAGGCATCAGACCTCTATAGTTTAGGTGTAACCCTAATCTGCTTACTGACTGGCACCCGTTCGGTTGCTATCGGTAACTTAATTGATGACGACTATCGTTTTGATTTTAAGAAATTGGTTCCTCAGCTAAGTTCAAGCTTTGCGGAATGGCTAACAAAAATGGTGGAACCAAACCTGAAAAATCGCTTCGATGATGCTATTGTTGCGATGACCGCACTTAAGCCTATTGATGTTGTCGGCAGTAGCATAAAAAGTAGAAACAAAGCCGCTGTATTGGGGTTAGCCAGCATCGGTATTATCGCCGGGTTGGGGGCTATGATGATTTACCCAGCTTTGACAACTCCCCGGCAGGAAACTTTGGTTAAGCGGTTATTGGAAACTAAAGAATGTGAAAAGTGCGATCTCCACGGTGTCAATTTGAAGGGTGCAAACCTGGGGAATGCTAACTTGCGAGATGCCAACTTACAAGGTGCCAACTTAGAGTTTGCCAACCTGGGAAATGCTAACTTGCAGGAAGCTTATTTGGATAATGCCAAACTGGGAAGTGCCAACTTGGGAAGTGCCAACCTGGAGTTTGCCAAATTAGGAAGTGCTGACTTGGGAAGTGCCAATTTGGGTAGTGCCAACTTGCGCGGTGCGTTCTTGGCGAGTGGACACTTGCAGGGTGCCAACCTGGAGTTTGCTAACCTGCGGGGCGTCAACTTGGGAAGTGCCAACTTGGGAAGTGCCAACTTGGGAAGTGCTAACTTGAAAGATGCTTACCTGGAGGGTACTAACTTGGAGGGTGCTAACTTGAAGGGTGCCAAGTTAGATACCAAGCTACGGAATGCAAATTTCAAGGGTGCAATTATGCCTGATGGCACTAAACATAGATAAAATCTTTGCAGATGTGAAGGCGATCGCTTCTCCTTGCCAAGTAATTTTAAAAGCGATCGCTTAAAATAAAAGCATCATAAAGAACCTATAAAATATGACCTTTAATAAAAGCGATATCTACGTTTCCCCAGAATCTTATTTAGAAGGTGAGAAGATAAGTCCAATCAAACATGAGTATAAGCAAGGGAAAATTTATGCAATGGCAGGTGCAAGCGATGCCCATAATATAATTGCAAGCAATCTATTTGCGCTCCTTAGAAATTATGTTCGCGGTACTGGTTGCCGGGTCTACATGGGAGAGATGAAAGTCCGGATTGAACAAGCCAATATTTTTTATTATCCCGATGTGATGGTAACTTGTGATGAGCGGGATAGGAATCCTGATGATTTCAAGCGATACCCTTGCTTAATTATTGAAGTGCTGTCTCCAACAACACAAGCTTTTGATAGAAGTGATAAATTTGCCGACTATCGAACGTTGGAAACGCTCCAAGAATATGTGTTAATACATCAAGAAAAGGTAAGTGTAGATTCTTTCCGTCGCAATTCCGAAGGGCGTTGGGTTCTCTATCCCTACCGAAAAGACGAAGAAGTTGAATTGGCTAGTGTTAATTTTAGCTGTCGAATTGCCGCACTGTATGAGGATGTCTTAGAACTTAGCTGATGGCTTACTACTGACTTTCAGTTACCCATCATTTCAGGAATCGGATAAGTCATCAAAGTTTTGCAAAAGACAGCGTTAAGATCGTTAAGCACTGTTTCCCCCTGCCCTCATGTCTGACCGTGTAAATCTTTCAGATGCTCTACCAACCCATTCCCCAAATGGGCATCATCCCAAGGGCGTAAATCAGGAAAACCAAAATAAAATTCGCATTCGCGGCGCTAGGCAGCACAATCTGAAAAATATTGATTTGGAATTGCCGCGCGATCGCTTGATTGTCTTTACTGGTGTCTCCGGGAGTGGTAAGTCTTCCCTTGCCTTTGATACCATCTTTGCGGAAGGGCAGCGGCGTTACGTTGAGTCTCTAAGTGCCTATGCACGGCAATTTTTAGGGCAGTTAGATAAACCCGATGTAGATGCGATTGAAGGCTTAAGTCCGGCAATTTCCATTGACCAAAAATCGACTTCTCACAACCCACGTTCCACAGTTGGCACGGTGACGGAGATTTACGACTACCTGCGACTGTTGTTTGGACGCGCTGGTGAACCGCATTGTCCGATATGCGATCGCTCAATTGCACCGCAGACGATTGATGAGATATGCGATCGCATCATGGAACTGCCCGACGGCACCCGCTTCCAAATTCTAGCGCCCGTGGTGCGCGGTAAGAAAGGCACTCATCAAAAATTGCTCTCCAGTCTAGTTTCTGAAGGATTTGCTCGCGTCCGCGTCGATGGCGAGGTTTTTCAACTGTCCGATTCTATTGAACTTGATAAAAATTATACTCACACCATCGAGATTGTCATTGACAGGTTGATTAAAAAACCTGGTATTCAAGAGCGCTTAGTCGATTCTCTGGCAACCTGTCTGCGTCATGCCAGTGGAATTGCGGTCATCGACCTTCTAAATGATACATCGATACCCAAACAATCCGAGCAAACAAATACTTCTTATGCTGAAAATACCCCAAAAAGCGAAAATGTGCAAGATACTTCTACAAATGGGGAAAATTCCTATCAGCAACCAAGCAACGAATTAGTATTCTCAGAAAACTTTGCCTGTCCAGAACATGGTGCGGTGATGGATGAACTTTCCCCGCGATTGTTCTCATTTAACTCGCCTTACGGTGCTTGTCCTAAGTGTCACGGCTTGGGTAACTTGCGGACATTTTCACCAGAATTATTGGTACCAGATCCTAATTCGCCAGTGTATGCAGCTATTGCACCTTGGTCAGAAAAAGATAACTCTTACTATCTTTCGCTACTGTACAGCGTCGGACAAGCTTATGGTTTTGAAATCCAGGCACCTTGGAACAAGTTAACTTCAGAACAGCAACACATCATTTTGTACGGTTCTGATAAATCTATCAAGATAGAAGACCGTAACGAATATAGACGATACGCTGGAGTAATTCCGATGCTTCAGAGACAGTATGACGAAACCAATTCGGAACTGGTTAAACAAAAGCTGGAGCCATATTTAGTAGATCAGCTTTGCGAAGTATGTCAAGGAAAGCGATTGAAACCAGAAGCGCTTTCTGTGCGATTGGGACAATATAGAGTTACCGATTTAACGAGTGTTGATATTGGGCAATGTCGGGAACGAGTTGATAATTTAAAGTTAAGCGATCGCCAAACCCAAATCGCCGATTTAGTTTTAAAAGAAATTAGAGCTAGATTGCAATTTCTCCTTGATGTTGGTTTAGATTACCTCACCCTCGACCGTCCGGCCATGACACTTTCTGGGGGAGAAGCACAACGAATTCGTCTCGCTACTCAGATTGGTTCTGGACTCACGGGGGTACTCTACGTTTTGGATGAACCGAGTATCGGACTGCATCAAAGAGATAATGGAAGATTGCTGCAAACTTTGACCAAACTACGCGATTTGGGTAATACATTAATTGTGGTAGAGCATGATGAAGAAACTATACGTGCTGCTGACCATCTTGTTGATATTGGCCCCGGTGCAGGCGTTCATGGCGGAAGAGTTATTGCTCAAGGCGATTTGGAAACATTGTTAACAGCAGAGGAGTCTCTGACTGGTGCATATTTGTCAGGAAGACAGGTAATTGAAACGCCAGCACAGAGGAGAAATGGAAACGGGCGATCGCTTGTTCTCAAAAATGCCTACCGTAACAACTTAAGGAATATAGATGTCGAAATTCCGTTGGGTAAACTTGTCTGTGTCACTGGCGTTTCTGGTTCCGGGAAATCAACGGTAGTTAACGAATTACTTTACCCAGCATTACAACACCAACTCACCCGCAAAGTTCCTTTCCCGAAACACCTAGATACTATAAAAGGACTCAACTCGATTGATAAAGCGATTGTCATCGATCAATCTCCCATCGGACGAACTCCCCGTTCTAATTCTGCTACATATACGGGTGTTTTTGATGCGATTCGCGATGTCTTTGCCCAAACAATTGAAGCGAAAGCGAGAGGCTACAAACCAGGGCAGTTTTCTTTCAATGTTAAGGGTGGACGTTGCGAAGCTTGTGGCGGTCAGGGCGTGAACGTAATTGAGATGAACTTCCTGCCGGATGTCTATGTACAATGCGAAGTTTGCAAAGGCGATCGCTACAATCGGGAAACTCTACAAGTGAAATATAAAGGCAAGTCTATTTCCGATGTTCTCAACATGACAGTAGAAGAAAGTCTAGAGTTTTTTAAAAACATTCCGAAAGCAGCAACGCGGTTGCAAACTTTGCTTGATGTCGGGCTAGGTTACGTTCGCTTAGGACAACCCGCGCCCACATTATCCGGCGGTGAAGCGCAGCGGGTGAAGTTAGCATCAGAACTTTCTCGCCGCGCTACAGGAAAGACGCTGTATTTAATAGATGAACCGACGACAGGTTTATCTTTTTATGATGTCCACAAGTTGCTAGATGTGTTGCAACGTTTAGTAGACAAAGGTAATTCAATATTGGTGATTGAACACAACTTAGACGTAATTCGTTGCGCTGACTGGGTAATTGATTTGGGGCCAGAAGGTGGTAATAAAGGTGGAGAATTAATTGCCGTAGGTACGCCAGAGAAAGTAGCAGAGAATCCAAGGTCTTATACGGGACAATATATCAAGCAGGTGTTACAGCAGCATCCAGCAAAATGACAGTTTTTAACAAAAATAACCAGCTTTGAGGAAGCTATACCGATTCCCGCTTCGGTGCAATACAAATTTACCTTTCCCCAACCCGTCCTCTTGTAGAGGACGGGCTAATACCTCCTATAGAAGTATTGAAATGTAAGTTATCTCCAAAATTAGCGATCGCATTCCCTACACCCCCTAGCTCTAAACAAACCCACAGTTTACTAGATAAACTAATTCCAGAACGTCAAGAGAAAGTGGTACGTGAGTAACATTAATTTATAAACGTCATTTTTGCATTGTCTCTTTAGTTGCGATCGCTACTGCACTACCTGCCAGCTTAAATTATGCCGCCCGCCTGTCTAATATTATTTTTTAATTAAAAAATATAATCTAACCGAAAATTGCTTTATATCATTGTAGTTAATCTCAGTAGTTACACCCATGCGATAACGACTAACTGAGAAAAATGGCGGTGACAGCCTTTTGTCAGTTGCATTAAGCAATTTTTTGGAGAAGAAAACAATGGAAACACTTGCATACATCCATTTGTCTGTAGCCCATGAAGAAGTCACCCTCAATCCGGACGCATACGAGGTGACATTATTCAAAGGATTAAACTGGAAACCGCCAAGCTCAGCTTGGATTGGTTTATTATCTGCCATTATGGCGCTCTCAATTGTCAGCTTAGCCAATAGTGCTATGGCAGCCTATGTGAGAACCAATGGCAGTTCCCTGAGAGTCCGTTCCAGCCCTAATGGTGCGGTTGTCGGTAGCTTGCGAAATGGAACCGATATCTCCCTAAGCGGTCGCTATTCAGGAGGCTGGGCGCAGCTTTCTAATGGCAACTGGGTATCTGCCGCCTGGGTAGGGGGTAGCACCGGCGGTGGTACTACTGGTGGTGGTTCTCCATCAGGTCTGTTGCGATTTGGTATCAGTGGCCCCGGCGTGGTTAGCGTCCAGAATCGTCTGAGAGATTTAGGTTACTTTAGTGGAACCAGCACGGGATACTATGGTTCTGTAACAACGTCTTCAGTAAGAAGATTTCAGGCAGCAAACGGATTACGAGTAGACGGCGTTGTTGGACCACAAACTCGTGCGGCTTTGTATTAAGAAAGAGTCTAGGAAGTTGACAGCGTCCTAGCTAAGCGAAGGTGTCACGAGAAGTGATGGACTTCTATCACTTCTTGCAAAGCACAACAGCGATTGATCTGTAACTAACCTCCAGTATTGTCTTTAATTTTAGGGTGTCTACGGCGGTTTGGTAACGAAATACTATCTTGCCCAATCGCAGATCGGAGTATTGTTAAGAGTAAAGTTATAGCGATCACTCTTTTCGTGCTTTGCACCTTATTGCGCCCCATCGGCACAATATTGAGGTACTTTCAGCTTTTAGACAGCTTCCTATCGCTATCCGGGGAATCTCTCACTTAACTACTAAAGAAAGACCGTGCAGATTTCCGGCTTTCCTTAGTTAAAAGAGATTCCTCTTACTTAGTGCTACTATCACAAAACGATTCAACCGAAAAATCAAGAGCAGGATTGGCATCGGTTGGTCTGCAATCAGAATTAGGTGCGATTTCTTCTTGTATATCCATTGTTTTCAACACTTCCAGCACTTGTGCCTTACTCATTCCAGAACGGATTTCTGGTCGATAAAGCATTTTGATAAGAGCTTTGTCAATCTCAGCATACTCTGTTGAGTCAGTCCAACCTTGATAGAAGATACTATCTGCGTATCTGTCAGAATCCCTCATTAGTCCTAAAGATTGGGTGAGTTCTTCGCGGATCAGATGAGAGCGTTCTTTCTGGGTAATTCCAACCGTAGAAATCAAAACTCTCGACTTATAAATAGCATCATTATTCCAGCCAACCCAGCAAAAACCATAATTTAACGCCTTATAATTTGGCTCGTATTTCGCAAATTGTGAGACAGGAACAAAATAGATTTCTAGGTTGGGATTATTCGCATCGTATGACAAGTTAATATTACCTGAGGTAAGAATATTGATTTCATCAATTACTGCTTGCAAACTTGTGAGGTCTTCAGAAGTTGGCGAACCAATAACTTTAATCCTTATATCCCTATCCCATTTTTTGATTGTGGAACTTGAGCCTTCGTACTCAGTTCCCATAGCCACTTCCAGAAAATAATTAATTGCCAGAGGTGTGTATTTTCCGTTGATAGAGGTACGATTAACTGCCTTTTCACTCGTCCGGGTATCGAACGGCTTATTATTCCCATAGTTGGGTGGCTGATAAGCCAAAAGCATCAAACAGCTTACAATTAAACTACAAAGAGTTCGCTTGGTTACTGGCATATAAAATTTCAGCATGGTCAGAAGACGGCGGGTTAAATTGACGTTCTCCAATCAGAATAATGTTCCCTGGAATTGCTGCTTCTTAGTTGTTTAGTGTATTTTAACGCCGAGAAGTTAACTTTTAAGTGGCGATTGGGTACTAGGAAAGAGATATTTTTATCTCTTATTGCGAATATAGTTAATACTTGTTATTCTAATGTGAGGTGTATATTAAGTAGGTGTGCTGCGCTACGAGAAGCCGGAATTACCTCTAAACGGCGTGTAGTTAATCAGCAATTCGCTAGGAAGCGATCGCTACACCTCGGCTTCAGCTAGATACAGCTTACTACTGGTGCGTCCCAAACCTCTTCTCTACAGTAGAGGTTTTCGATTTCATTTTCCGCTATAGCTGTACAAAAAAAAAACCAGCGGAGAAAATTCCCACAAGCCTTAAAGGCGATCGCTTGCGTGACTGGCGTCACATTGCTATAGTATCCCTCCTCACCCATTCATGAGGTGGCTGTCATACGCTATCGCTGTTTTCCATCACAAAGTCTTGTGGAGAAACAGTCTACATTTAGAATAAAGAATCTTCGACAGCACCATGCAATCCCAGAGCGTTTTACCTCAACTCACAACCAAGCACTCAAGAGTTATGACGACTCCGAAAATCCGGGATGTTTTACCAAATTCTTATCAGCCTAAGCCATTGCCTAAATCAAACAAGTCGGGCAAAAATATTCTTCCTGAGCAAGAAATTATCTGCCGTTTTTTTCTCAGCATTGTTAAAAAATGGTCGCCAGACTTAGTTTTATATGAGTTCAACCAGTTATTTGTTGATCCGGCTAAGGCTGTTGCTTCTGAGCCTAGAAAAGCCCTACAAAAAATAATATTTGTTAATGCTGAAAAAGAATTTAGAAATACTTTAAAACGTTGTTTTTATATTTTAATTAATAATTGGATTGCCGCTAGGCAATCCAAATCAGCACAAGATTTAGTTCAACTGTTTTCTAATTTATCGCCTAGTAATAGCTTCTCGTCCCCAACTCGAAGAACCCTCAATGCGTGGCTATTAAATTTTGTCAATAGCCCAGATTACCAAGAACTCAAGTTATTTGTTTTTAAATATGAAGTTGTACAGAAAGACCATTGGAAATACCGTTATGCTTCTTATTTACTAGCACCTGAGTATGTAAATTCTAAAAACACCCTAGAACAGCGTCAAGCAGCTAAAGGACTAGCAAAGCAGCTAAAAGAACAATTCAAATTTGAACTGGCGATGTATACAGCTCGTTCTCAGCCTGTTACAGTTAATGATACAAGAACCCAAAACCCTACGGCTCTTGGTGATGACGCCCTGCGTTTAGTGAAGAAAGTTTTGGCAAAACGCGGCTGGTTCAACCATGCAAGTCTAGCTAATATTTTTCTCAAACAAACTCAACAGCTTAAGTACAAGTATTTTAAGCAAAGCCTACTTAAATATTTATTTTATTCTACAGATAACCAAGGTTTAGTAGAGACCCTACAAACAAAAGTAAGTAAAGCCCTAGAATCTTTCTATGAAGAATACTCAGAAAAAGAGTTAGATAGCTCTCTGCTACTCAAAACTTGTAATCGAGTTATTGAATGTTTAACGGTTAAGAGAAACGGGGAACCTTCTTCGCTGTTTATTTCCTTAGCTTCTCAAGGAAAATCCGTAACCTTAGCAATGCTTCTCCTCAAAATAATTCTAATTTCTCCCTATAGCCGTACTCATTTAGAAGTTTGTCTTGCGAAAATTATTCAGTATTATGAATGTTATCCGCAAGAAGAATGTTTTTGGGTAATCAATTTTTTGGAAGTGTCAAAAGTTACATTAGCAATTCATACGGAAAATGTTCAATACAATTTGGTGAATATGGAAGACGATGATTTAACCGAGCCTTGTAATGTAGACGAAAATGCTTATCGTGTTTTTTCTCACAAATGTGAACGCTAAAAAAGGCAAGAATCAAAAATTGAAAAGCGATTATAAGCACGTAGAGACAAATACGCAAGTCAATTTATTTTTTGCCTTTTTGCTTATTTGCGGATGAACTGCTTCAGAATTTCGCTTGGTTTACGATCCCAAGTATCGATGTGATTGTATATTAAACCATCTTTATTAAGCGTATAAGTAGAATAGCCATTAAAGAATATGCGAGCTTTCCAGGGAACTCGCAACACGCCTCGAACAGTCCAATTTGCCAAAATCGTATCCTGAGCTGTTTGAGATACATCATGCAAATCAAAATAAATTTGAGTAAAAAATAGCCTGGCGTGAAATCGCAAAGTCCAAAAGATAATGTGATAGTTGAATTTTCCTTTTAATTTGTTTACAGGATCTCGAAAGTAAATATCTTTCGCATAAATTTCGTAGGATATATCTTTTTCAAAAAGCGTCGGTAAATCTTTCTTCAAGGTTTCCATCGCCCGATTGACTTGCAATTGATATTCCATGCGTTAATATCATCCTCCGAGCTATTTTATTTTGATACGTAGCGCTTGTTCATTCTATCTGGAGGGTATATTACGGGTGCCACCCTAATGCACCTGCCTCTGGATGAACTCGCCCCAAAAGTAAAGATCAGCAACATTAATTTTAAACTTTATCTGTGATAATTATTAAAGGTTGATAAAGTAAAAGTTACAAAAACTTGATAGCAAGAGAACAAACAAGCCCTGGCGACCTACGAACATGTTATTTCAGGGCTTGCTTAAGGCATTTTGTGATAAAAGTACGGGATTTATGTGATTTAGATCCCTAGAGATGCTATCTGATTTGAGGTAAAACTAAATACCGCAGGACTAAATGTAGCTAACCTGGCAAAGGACAAACTAAATATATATGGCAAATCTGAGCCAGATAGGGATATTTGAAGCGAAAGCTAGTGCTAAAGAAGATGTCACCAACATCCAATCTGGAGAAACATCAAGAGTGAAAGCACCAATACCTAGCAATGAAGCTGCAAGGCTTCAAGCTCTCTGCCAGTATGAAGTTCTTGATACTCGTCCAGAAGGGGCTTTCGACGAGCTGACCTATTTGGCCGCACATATCTGCGAAACTCCGGTTGCGCTGGTGAGCCTAGTTGATGCGAATCGTCAATGGTTCAAGTCAAAAGTAGGCGTGGAGGTATCAGAAACACCGCGAGATATTGCGTTTTGCGCCCATGCCATCATGCAATCCGATTTGTTTGTCGTCCCAGACGCTTCAACCGACAATCGGTTTGCAACTAACCCTTTAGTGGCGTCCGACCCGAATATCCGATTTTATGCGGGTGCTCCTTTAATAACGCCCGCAGGTTATGCACTGGGAACGCTTTGTGTAATTGACTTTGTACCGCGTCAACTGAGTTTGGAGCAACAAGAGGCTCTCTTAGCGCTTAGTCGTCAAGTAGTCGCGCAACTCGAACTGCGACGTAATTATGCAAACCTGCTAGAAGCGACACTAGAACGCCAGCACACAGAAGCAGCGCTTCGTAAAGCCCACGATGAGCTAGAAATCCGGGTTCAGGAACGAACCGCCGAACTGGAAAAAGCGAATCAAAAATTGCAAGCTGAGATTAAAGAGCGTGAACTGGCACAACAGGCGCGGCGGATGTCAGAAGAAAGGTTTTTTAAAGCCTTTCGTTCCAGTCCGGATGCGATCGCTATCACCACCCTAGCAGAAGGACGCATTATTGAAGTTAATGATGGTTTTCTACACCACACTGGCTATAGCCGTGAAGAAATTATCGGTATTACTTCATTTGAGCTAAACCTTTGGGCAAATGCAGAGGATCGTACTCAGGTGATGCAGACTTTACAGCATCAAGGGACAGTTCGCAACCAGGAATTTAACTTTATTATTAAGTCAGGCGAAGTGCGTGTAGGGCTGGTATCAGCAGAAATTATTGACTTTGATAATGAATTGTGCGTCATCAGCGTTATTAGAGATATCACTGAGCGCAATCGAGCTGAGGAAGCATTGAGAGTACAACAAGAGTTTCTTCGCTATGTAATTGACGGAACTTCAAATCTAATTTTTGTCAAAGACTGCGATGGAAAATTCATCCTAGCTAACAAAGCAGTAGCAAACATTTATGGCACAACAGTCGAAAATCTGCTTGGCAAAACTGATGCAGATTTCAATTCAAATTCAGCGCAAATAGATCAGTTTCTTTGCGATGACGGAGAGGTGATAGCATCATCTTACGAAAAAACTATTCCAGAAGAAATCATTACAGATTCCACAGGTAAAGTACATTGGTTTCAAACAATCAAGAAATTGCTTGTATCGCCTGATGGAAAAACTAGACAAATTCTTGGTGTTTCTACAGATATTACCGATCGCAAACTTGCAGAAGAGCAATTAATACACGATGCCTTTTACGATAAGCTGACAGGCTTACCAAACCGTGCTTTGTTCATGGATCGACTAAAACACGCGAATGAGTTGAAAAAACGGCGTAACGATTACTTGTTTGCCGTTCTTTTTTTAGATTTAGATCGCTTTAAAGTCGTCAACGACAGCCTGGGACACATGAGTGGAGATCAACTGTTAGTAGAAATCGCTCGTAAGCTGGAAACGTGTGTGCGCCATGTAGATACAGTTGCTCGTTTGGGGGGTGACGAGTTCGCAATTCTCCTAGACGATATTACAAATATCAGCGATGCCACCCGCGTTGCCAACCAAATTCAAAATAAACTGGCTTTACCTTTCAATCTGGACGGGCAGAGAGTGTTTACCAGCGCCAGTATTGGTATCGCTTTGGGTACAACAGATTACGAAGAGCCAGAACACCTGTTACGCGATGCTGATATTGCCATGTATCGCGCTAAGGCATTGGGTAGAGAGCGTCATGAAGTTTTTAACATAGCTATGCACACCCGCGCCGTGGCACTTTTGCACTTAGAAACTGACCTGAGACAGGCTGTTAATCGCCAAGAGTTTCGGCTTCACTATCAGCCAATTGTTTCGCTCTCCACAGGTCAAATTACTGGGTTTGAGGCGCTAGTGCGCTGGCAGCATCCAGAACGGGGTTTGGTTTCTCCAGGGGAATTTATTCCGGTGGCGGAGGAAACAGGGCTAATTGTTCCTATCGGTTGGTGGGTATTACAGGAAGCTTGCCGTCAGATGCGCCAATGGCAAGGAAAATTCTTGGGCAACTCACCCTTAACTATTAGCGTGAATCTTTCTAGCAAACAGTTTACGCAACCCAATCTAGCTCTAGCAGTCCATCAGATTTTACAAGACACTGGTTTGGATGCTGGAAGTTTGAGGTTGGAAATCACTGAAAGCGCCGTGATGGAAAATGCTGAATCTGCAATTTCCACGCTCTTGCAGCTGAAAAAATTAGGGGTACAGTTATATATTGATGACTTTGGCACGGGTTATTCATCTTTAAGTTATCTGCACCGATTTCCAATTGATACTTTAAAAATTGACCGTTCCTTTGTCAGTAGGATGAGCGGCGATAGTGAAAATTTGGAAATTGTCAGCACCATTGTGACGCTGGCGCATAACTTGGGTCTAGATGTGATTGCAGAAGGGGTGGAAACATCTGAGCAACTTGCCCAACTCAGAGCGCTCAAATGCGAGTATGGTCAGGGATATTTTTTCTCCCGGCCCCTGGATGTTAAGGCGATAGAAGTATTGATGGCGCGAGAGTGTCAGTGGTGATGGGTGGTAGGAGAGTAGGAGAGTGGGAGAATTTCCAATTTAGGGAAAATGAGAAATTTAATATTTTATTGGCATTAACTTAAGAAAAATACATAAAATAAGTATAAATACATATTCAGCCGACAAAGGTTGGAATTAGCCATGAAAAACGTACAGTACCCTTTCGTACTTCAGAGACTGGCTACTATTTTGGCTGTAGTTATTTTGTCTTTAACCCTGATTGCAGCCATCACCGGAATTCTTCTGTCTTTCTACTACGAACCTACGGCGGGTGGAGCCTATAACTCCTTAAACGCAATTAAAGCCGAAATTCCTAATGGCTGGTTAGTTCAGCGTATCCATGACATTGCTGGTAATGGATTAATTGGTGTTTCTCTGATAGAAATTGTTGTGATGTTTTTGGGAGAGAAATTTCGCCCTAGTTGGCTAACAGCTTGGATCAGCGGAATTTTATTGACTTTAGTTGCGATCGCTCTCGGATGGACTGCTATGCTCCTCGACTGGACGCAGCTGGGATACTGGCGTTTCCAAATCGAGTTAGGCACAATAGAAACCATTCCCCTCATCGGTTCCGTACTCCGACAAATTCTTACAGGCGGTGGCGCAATCAACACTGTAACAGTCGCACACCTTTACACTTTGCACAGTTATGTTCTCTCCATCGGAGCGCTAATTCTTGCCATTATTCATCTAGCAGGATTACTGCTACAGGAAAAAGAAGAGAAACAGACGTTGATGGAATCAGATGCTCAGCTATCTTTGCCTGAGTAACGAATATCTTACTGTTTGTACCAGGATCAAATTGCGGCAGAGTTTCAATAATCTCGTTACCAGGCTCAACCTGGTAACGAGAGGAAATCCACAATCGTATGAGGTAATATCAATGTCAGTGCTAGAAGGTTCTTGGAAGCACGAATACATCACGAGTAACGGCATCAGGCTGCACTATGTCACGCAGGGAGAAGGGCCTTTGATGCTGATGCTGCACGGATTTCCTGAGTTTTGGTACTCATGGCGGCATCTAATACCCGAATTTGCCAAAGATTTTAAAGTCGTGGCTCTCGACTTGCGCGGCTACAATGAAAGCGACAAACCAAAAGAGCAATCAGCTTATGTAATGGCTGAATTTATCGAAGATGTGAAAGGGGTAATTCAAGGGTTAGGATACGATAAATGTGTTTTGGTTGGACATGATTGGGGAGGCGCGATCGCTTGGAATTTTGCCTACGCATACCCAGAAATGTTAGATAAGTTGATAGTGCTAAATATACCTCATCCTGCCAAGTTTGCCGAAGGTTTCCGCACTCCTCAACAGTTGCTACGTAGCTCTTACATCTTCTTCTTTCAAATACCGGGACTACCAGAATTACTCTTGCAAGCAGGAGACTACCAAGCAATTGAAACTGCTCTCAAGGGCATGGCAGTTAACAAGAATGCTTTCACTAATGAGGATATTGAGGCTTATAAAGATGCTGCCTCCAAACGTGGTGCATTAACAGCAACGCTGAACTATTACCGCAATGTAACTCAGCAGAGAGTTCTAAGTTTAGATTGGAGCGTTCTCCAAGTTCCCACGCTGATGATTTGGGGAGAGAAAGATACAGCACTGGGTAAAGAACTAACTTACGGAACTGAGGAGTACGTCAAGGACTTTACTATCAAGTACATCCCAACTTCTAGCCATTGGGTGCAGCAAGAGCAGCCACAGTTAGTAATTCAATATATGCGAGAGTTTTTGACAGCTAGAAATTAGCAAATATAAACTCTCACTCCCAATACAGTTCGGTTAACAGTAGCCGTCACCCTAAAGGGTGCGGCTACACAAACGCCCGTTATAGGCAGGCTTTTTGTGTGGAGGCTTAGTAGTTAATAATGTATTTTTAAAGCTATTCCGCCTCTGGCAATTCACCAAAGCGATCGCGATAACGCTCCACCAGCTCCTCTGGAGTAGGAAACCGATTTCCCCTTTGATCAAACCAGTACAACCACTCTCTTTGAAAGCCTAGATGATAGCCAATACCTCGTCCAATTCCTAAACCGATTTCTGGCATCCAAAACGGCTCTCCAATTTGACCTTGATAAACTCCATCAATTAAGCGATAAACTTCAAAAGGTTCCTGGCGATCGCGTCGCCAAAAATCCGGGTTATAAATAACGTAATACAACACCCCTAACCGAGCATAAATAGTCATTTTATCGTCGTACTCGCCTCCGGGGGTTTGAGAAACGACTTCCAGAACAAATCTGGGGACAACCCCGTTTTCTTCCCACGTTACGTAACTTTTACGTAAATTATTCCCCTTGACCCGTTCGACTCCTAAGCTGAGGAAAGCATCAGGAACAATGGGAACTCTAGGATTTAAACCTGTGGTATGGTAAACGCCCATATTGACACCAAAAAACCAATCAAAGCGATTAGCCCAGATAAAACCTAGAATTAAACTCAAGAAATTGGGGACGAGAGTTAGTAGTTCATTATCCACAGGAAGACCATCAGAATCAGGTAGTTCATCGCTTGAGGGTAAGCCCAGTTTTGGGTCAAATTGTACCATACAGATTTACTTTTAAAATATGTTTTTATATTAGCTTGTTTGTACAGTAGATAACACACGTTTTAGCACTGTCAAATACAAATTGGCATTTTCTAATTTAGCAAATTTGTATTTGCTAAATATTATTTAATTTTGCTTAGATATCTACTTAAAGGAGTATTTTAGAGCAGATAATTTGATTATATGTAGCACAACTTTCAGCAACGAAAGTTAACAATTCCGGAGTAGTCCATGCCTGTACCGATTTCCCTAGTTATTACTACCTACAACCGCGATCGCTATCTCGGTGCAGCTATTGAGAGTATTCTGACGCAGACTAGGCATGACTTTGAGCTAATTGTTTGGGATGACGGTTCTACAGATAAATCTGTGGAAATTGCCAGGGAGTATGCTAAACGCGATCGCCGTGTGCGGGTAATAGCGGCAGAGCATCAAGGCAGAATACCGTCATTGCAAAATGCGATCGCGCACGCAAAGGGAACTTACATCGGGTTTGTAGACAGCGACGACTTGCTGGCACCCACAGCACTCCTGGAAACAGCAGCTGTACTAGAGGCAAACCCAGAAGTAGGTTTAGTCTACACCGACTACCTGGATATTAACCAACGCGGCAAAATTCTCAGCTACGGGAAACGGTGCCAAATTCCCTACTCCAAAGAGCGGCTATTGCTCGATTTTATGACCTTTCACTTCCGCCTGATGCGGCGGGATGTCTTGGAGCAAGTGGGAGGTTTTGATGAGTCAATGGCATATGTAGAAGACTACGATTTATGCCTGAAACTCTCCGAAATTACCGAAGTGCGGCACGTCAAAAAGCCGTTGTATTACTATCGGTGCCATCTAGGGAGCGATTCTCAGCGATATACCAAACAGCAGGCGAAAAATTCAGCACAAGCGATCGCTAACGCGATCCAGCGCCGGGGAATGAGCGATCGCTTTGCTATACAATTGCAAATTCTAAATCATTTTCCCTTTCAATCAATAGTTAAATTAATTCCCAAAAATAAGTCACTTATAGATTTTTTTCCAATACCCCCACAGGTTGAAACCTGCGGCTACGCAAACGAAGCCAGCCTCGGCAGGCTCACACTAATTCAGGCGGTGGAGGCAGCCTTTGTTCGTGTAGCCGCACCCTTCAGGGTGACAGCTAAAAAAGTGGGAGTACCCCTTCTATCTCTCGCTTTTTGCCTTTTTCCAACGTTCGTCAAAGCACAAATCACCCCAGGAAACGACACCAACACCAACGTCACCACCACAGGCAATCAAATTGATATTAGCGGCGGCAAACTTTCAGCAGACAAAGCAAATTTATTCCACAGTTTCAGCGAATTTGGACTCGACTCAAACCAAATAGCTAACTTTCTTGCAAACCCATCGATTCAAAATATCCTCGGTCGTGTCAATGGTGGCAATCCCTCGATTATTAATGGTTTGCTTCAAGTTACAGGCGGCAACTCTAATTTATTTCTGATGAATCCCGCTGGCATAGTTTTTGGCAACAATGCCAGCTTAAATGTTCCAGCTTCCTTCACCGCCACCACCGCTACAAGCATCGGTTTTGGTAATAACTCGTTTAATGCTTATGGGTTGAATAACTACGCCAATTTGACAGGAATACCCAATACTTTTACGTTTAGCACACAACAGCCGGGGAGCATTGTCAACACAGGTAACTTAGCTGTCGGAACTGGATATAATCTCAATCTATTGGGTGGAACAGTCTTAAATACAGGAAGTTTGACAGCACCTGGAGGAAATATTACCATCGCCGCTGTACCTGGTGAAAGTTTGGTTCGCATCTCTCACGCGGGAAATGTACTAAGTTTAGAAGTCAGTCCGTTGGTAGGACAAACGTCTGGCCTGTCAGATGTCCCTGGTCAGTCTCCACAATCATTGCCGCAATTACTAACAGGTGGAAACGTAGTTAATGCTACTGGATTAATTGTCAATAGCGATCGCATCCAGATAACTGGTTCTGGGATTAGCGTACCAGTAGAATCGGGAAACGCGAGCAGCGCTAAGAGCGCATACGCTTACGCGATCGCATCCGGTAAACTAGACGCATCCAACACGCAACCAGGAGCAACAGGCGGTGCAGTAGCTGTACTAGGAAATAAAGTTGCGTTAGCCGGAGCCAACGTTAACGTCTCCGGCGATGCGGGTGGCGGTAGAGTATTGCTTGGCGGCGATTATTTGGGAAAAGGCGGTGTTCCCAATGCTGCTTATACTTATGTTGGCGAAGATGTACAAATCAATGCTGATGCTATTACTAATGGCAATGGCGGTAGAGTCATAGTTTGGGCAGATGAAGCCACCCGTACTCATGGCAATATTACCGCTCGTGGTGGCTCAGAAGGCGGTAACGGTGGCTTTATCGAAACTTCCGGCAAAAATTACTTGGAAGTTACTAAACCCGCTGATGCTAGCGCTCCTAAAGGTCTTCCCGGCACCTGGTTGTTAGATCCGCGTAATGTAATTATCCAGGCATCTCCTACCACTGGCGGTGCGTTCAGTGGCGGAAATCCTGATATTTTCACCCCAACTAATGATGATGCAATCGTTGACGTGGCAACGATTAATTCGGCCTTTGCTTACGGAACTGATGTCACCATCACGACGGGAAACACAGGTACTCAAGCGGGTGACATTACTCTAGCATCAGGAGCCATTATTTCCGGGGCGTCTTCTTTTCAAACTCTGACTTTGGAAGCAGCCAATAACATTATCCTGAATGGCTCAATTAATGCTATCGCTCCGGGACTGCGTGTAGTGCTTCGCGGTGCAGGTGGTGCGGGAACCCGAGCTAATAACATCACAATTACTGGGACAATTAACACTGGCGGTCGCCGTTTTGAGAGCAGTAGCGTCAACTTCAATAGTCAGCTTGGCACCATTATTACTCAAGGACTCTCTAGCTTGGGTTCAGTCAATCCACATATTGACATCAATGCCACTAACAGTATTAATGTTGGCACTCTTATTATTGAACCTGGAAATCGTGATAGTGGAATTATTCAGCTGACAATTGACCCAGCAAGCACATCGGCAATTATTATTAACAGCGATATACGTGCCATTGGCGGTGGTTATGGCGCTATCAATTTTACTGGCAACTCGGTACTCAGAAACAACGTTACATTGACCACGACAACAACTGGCACTGGTTATAGTCCTACGGGCGGTAACATTAACTTTATAGGGAAACTGGATGGAAATGGTGCAGGCGGTCAAAATCTGACACTGGAGGCAGGCCTAGGTAATGTCACTTTTGGCGCCGTAGGCGACACCACACCGATAGGCAACTTAACTGTCAATAGTAATAATGTCACTCTTGATGGCAATGTCAAAACAGCCCCAGGCAGCACTATTAATTTCAATAGTGAACTGACGTTGAATAATAGTAGGAATAATATAGCGCTGATAGCTGATGAGATTGACTTTAGGGGGACAGTTGTTGAGACTACCAACACAGGCACCCTAATCCTCGCACCCGCGACAGCTAACCGAAATATTCAGGTTGGTGGAGCATACAATTTACCAGATTCTCTGACCGTGACCGCCAGCGATCTTAACGTATTCACCTTTAGTAGACCGCTCGTCATCGGAAGCACTAATAGCAACGGCACTATCACAATTGATCCAGCGGGTGCCTTGTTCCCCACACCCGTAACGATTCAAACACAAGGCGCGATCGCAGTCAATGGCACAATTATAAACTTAGACGGCTTTGTCAACCTGATTGCACCGACTACAACCCTAAACGCAAACATCAACGGAGATAGCAGCATTTCTATTAATGGCAACGTGTTACTTGGTAACAATGTCGCACTCAGTTCCAGAGGAGACGGATCTACATTTACACCCATCAGCATCACCGGAACAGTGGATGGCACGGGTGCAGGCGGACAAAGCTTAACTTTGTCGGCAGACAATTCCATCACATTCGGTGGTGCTATTGGCGACACCACGCCCATAGGCGACTTCATTGTTGATTCCTTCGCCACCAACTTAACCAACTTAAACGGCAACATTACCACAACGAGTGGTAGCACCATCAGTTTCAACAGTAATATAACGTTAAATTCAGATGTAGCGCTGACAGCAGATGAGATTAATTTCCGACCAGTTCCGACAATCAGCGGCACGGGTAACTTAACTTTACAACCAGCAACCGCTAGCAGAAACATTGAGATTGGCAGAGCATACAATAACTCCAATGCTTTGAGCGTAACAGCAGGCGATATGGTCGTATTGAGTAGCTTTAGGAATGCTCTCACCATCGGAGGAGCAACAAGTAGCGGCAAGATAACACTTGCTGATGACACAAGCTTCTTGTCTCAAGTTACCTTGCAAGCAGGCTCAATTGATACCGCAGGTTTTGAAATTCTAGGGTCAGGCAGAGCGATCGCACTGCTGGCAAATCAAGATATTACCACAGGTAATATTACTAATCCGGCAGGAAATATTACTCTAACTAGCAGCAACGGCGCGATTGATACCACCGCAGGCAGAATAAACTCTAGTTATAGTTCTGGTTCTGGCTATGGTTATGGTTATAGTTCTGGGAATGGGGGCGCGATCGCATTCACCGCCCAAGGCAACATACTAGCAGGCGATATTATCTCTAATTCCATCAATGGTAGTGGCGGCAATATCAGCCTCACCAGTCAGACAGCAGCCGTAGAAAGTCGAGATTTAACCGCCACAGGCACCACAAATGGCGGAGACATCACCATCTCTGCCATCACTCGCATCACCGCCGGAAAAATCAACTCCAGTGCCAGTACCGGAAATGGTGGTAATGTCATCCTCGACCCTGAAAATGACATCTCTGTTAGTTTCATTAACGCCCAAGGCGGATCTAGAGGCACAGGCGGCATTGTTGACATTACCACAGGTAGATTTTTCCGCGCTACCGACACCTTCACAGACACAAATGGTCAACAAGCAAGCATTTCCAACGCCGGAGGTGCGGGAGGTAATGCAATCACAATTCGCCACGGAGGCAACAACATTACTCCTTTTATTGTGGGAGATGCTGGGACTAATGGAACTCGCGGCGTAATTACAACTGGTTCCGACAATAGCATTATCCCTACCCAATCTTTCTTAGATAGCTACTCCCAAGGCACTGCACCGAGTGAGATAAAAATAATTACCGCGTCACCACCACCATCCCCACAGCCATCCCCACAGCCATCCCCACAGCCATCCCCACAACCCTCAACAGCACCAAATTCAGTGCCTGATGAGGCAACGCCGCCAGAGGAAAATGAATCTCCACAACTTTCCCTATTTACTACCATTCCTCCAGCGGAACTTGACACACTCTTTGTTGACTTAGACGAGTCATTCACGCGCTCATTTGAGCAATATATTGGTGAAAGTGCCGATACTCCTGTAAAAACTCTAACCGAAGCTCGCGATATTCTTCTCTCAATTGAGAAAGCAACTGGAATTAAACCGGCCCTAATCTATATCAATTTTGTTCCCGCCACGGGGACACCAAAAGCAGCAGCAGGCAAGACTATTTCGCTACCAATATCGCCAGAATCCGATGTTATATGGCAATTTAATGCCCAAGGACTAGCACTCAATCAGGTTTCCCAGCAACAGGTTACTACCCCTCCAGCTAATCGTCCCGCCCAAAACAACGACCAACTGGAACTTGTAGTCGTTACTGCCAAGGGATCGGCGATTCGGAAACGGGTAGAAGGGGCAACACGCGAACAAGTCATGAAAGTGGCTAAAACATTTCGCGGCGAAATAACCAATGTCAGAAATGCCCGTGGCTACCTGGCACCATCCCAGCAACTTTATCAGTGGATGGTGGCACCCCTAGAAGCCGAATTACAAGCTAGAGGGATGCAGAATCTAGTATTTATGATGGATGCGGGTTTGCGAAGTCTACCAATGCCTGCCCTCCATGATGGTGACAAATTCCTGATAGAAAAGTACAGCATCGGCACCATGCCCAGTCTCAGTCTCACTGATACCCGCTACGTAGATATCAAAAACACCCAAGTTCTAGCGATGGGTATGTCAAAATTTGCTGAACTCAATCCTTTACCAGGCGTGCCTGTAGAATTGTCGATTATCACCCAGAAACTATGGAAGGGAAAATCTTTTCTAAATGAGAAATTTACCCTGGATAATCTCAAAGCACAGCGTCGCCTAGTGCCATATGGAATCGTTCACCTGGCAACTCATGGAGAATTTAAGTCTGGATCAGTGGAAAACTCTTACATCCAGTTATGGGACACCAAACTGCGGCTAAACCAGCTGCGTCAACTCGGATGGAACGATCCGCCCGTAGAATTGTTGGTACTGAGTGCCTGTCGCACGGCACTCGGAGATGAACAGGCAGAGTTAGGGTTTGCTGGCTTAGCTGTGCTGGCAGGGGCAAAATCAGCTGTTGCCAGTTTATGGTCTGTGTCAGATGAAGGAACTCAAGGATTGATGGCGGATTTCTATGCACAATTGAAAAAAGCCCCCATCAAAGCTGAGGCATTGCGACAGGCGCAAGTGGCCATGCTTAAGGGACAAGTGCGTCTGGAAGGAGGTCAACTATTCTTGCCCACAGGGAACCTACCTCTGTCGCCAGAACTCGCTGACTTGGGAAACAAAGAACTCACCCATCCATACTACTGGGCAGCTTTCACGATGATTGGCAACCCGTGGTAAAAAGCCACTCATGCAACAAGGCTCTCATACAAAAAAGAAAAAATCCGTAGAGCAGACAAGATACCTGCAACAGTAAGAAAATTTAGGAAAAGTCACAGATGGTGTTGTTGTATGTTTTATAGGCTTTCGTCCGCCTTTTTTATCCCGATAGACAAACTCACTTGACACAAGTGCAAAAATATCACTTACAAAGTTAGGTATTGCCACTAAGCACTAAATTTTCGGTTTCGGGTATTTTAAGAACAGTCCTAAGCGTATTCACAGCTTTGTAGAGACGCGAGATTAGATCCCGCCTCTACAAGCCAAAGGAAAGGGGTGCCGCGATGAACCGGGGTAAACAGTGTCAAGTGCAAGAATCATTGCCTGGAACGACTCCCCCAATGAACAGGTGAGTACAGAAAATCGTTGTTTTGAGGAATACTGCCGTGGAGTCGGGAAAAATTTTAGGTTTTTTTATCGAGGAGGCAAAAGAACACCTGGAAACCCTGGAAAAAGGGCTAATGGATCTGCAAAGCGTCATAGCAGATCAGGAAAGGGTTAATGAAATGTTTCGCGCTGCCCATTCCGTTAAGGGAGGGGCGGCGATGCTAGGCTTTAACAGTATTCAAAAAGTTTCCCACCGATTTGAGGATTGTTTTAAGATTCTCAAAGAGCATCCTGTCACCATTGACCACCAGCTGGAGTCAATGTTTTTAAAAGGATACGACACGCTTAAGGAATTAATTGACCGCCTGCAAGGGCCATTTGGGCTGAGGGAAGATGAAGGTGAGAAACTTGTGCAAGCGGCAGAGCCTAATTTTGCACAATTGCAGGCATATCTGGATCGCTTGGTAGGTGGGGGAGTAGGAGCAATTGATGAATTACCCCTACAGGCAGAACCAGCGAAACCCGTGGCGAAAATGCCGCCGCCAAATTTCTCGGTTCAGGTGACGGCGGTTCTAAAACAGATGTTGCTGCTGTTTAAGGGAGCAGAAACGCCTTCAAGTCGCCAACAACTTCAAACTTTGTGCCAACGGCTAGCGCAGCTGGGAGGTGGGATAGGAACTTGGACGATGCTGGTAAAAACGGTACATCGAGCGATCGCTAATCCCAAAAATCCTTATTCTACTCTGGCACCCATTGCCATCAAGGAACTCAAGCAATCTAGCGACTTGTTGCAAGCTGGGAAAGGTAACGCGATCGCTCCTAGTGCCAGTCTACGGCTGCTGGCAGCTTCTCCAGAATCAACCCCTGCCCCTACTACGTCGGTGGCAAAAACACCCGTACAGGCACCAACACCCAGCCCTTCCTCCCCCAAGGAAATTACTGTTCCACTAGAACCCAGAGGAGCAGCAAAGGCTTTGGCTCAAGTTTTTAATAAAGAGCAACTGTTGATGCTAGCTAAGTTACTCCACCAGGCTAGCCGCTGACCATCCTTAGCTAAATCCCTGTAGGGCAGGTAGGTATTTTGCCTGCTTTATAGCAATTCTAGGGTCGGGTGCGATACATCTGTAGAGATATGGCAATACCATGTCTCTACCAAGGTGGCCCGAACATTAGATTAGAACCCCGATATATTCCACTCAACTGAGAAACGCTATACTACTGATGATTTTTTATATCAAATTACACATCGCATTAAGATTTGTTCTATTTTCCGTAGCCGCTAGTGTAAAAACTTACTAAAAATTCATAGTTACTTAACTCTAATTTGCTTCTATATAAGCCTTGTCTAATTTATACGATTAAGAAAAGTAAGTTTTTATTTAAGTATATAAATTATTATGCTTGGGATAAATACTTATAAAAAGTTAATAGAGAAAAAATGTATTTATTAAGCTGTTAAAGCCTCTATTAATAAAAACTTGTTAAGATAGAAGTTATAAAAAACCAACACCAAAGCCAAAAACGTATCCATACAGATTAGAATTGTCCCTTAAGGAAAAATCTGCATCTATCTATTTGAAGAAAAGTGTAAAACTAGTTTCTTCAGAGAATAATAAATTCGTGAAATAATTACTACTCAGGGTGTATCCAGTTTAACGGTATAACGAGTTATACCAGAATAGACATAACAAATACTCCAGGTACTCACTTAGTACCTTGGCTGGAAGATATGCCCCCTTTACACACTAATCAGCAAAGCAGTGCCTTAGCGCCCCGGATTGATAACCTTCCCCCAGCGCTCCTCAAAGAATTACCAGTGGGTGTATTAGTAATGGGAGTTAGCGGGGAAATCCGCATGATGAATCAAGCGGCCTTGAACTTGCTGGGGCTAACCGAAAGCCAGCTGTTAAATCAAGAGCCTCTTGACTCAGATTGGCACGTTATTCAAGAAAATGGAACACCATTTCAGCTGAAACTCCATACGGCACCAGTCAGAGCAAAGCAAGCATTGCTGCTACTTTCGACGCGCCAAGCGCTGCGAAATTTAGTTTTAGGGGTGTATCGACCAACGAATAGCGATCGCGTCTGGCTATCCGTGAATACCGAACCGCAGTTAAATACAGATGGTACTGTCGAACAAGTCATCTGCACGTTAAGCGACATCACCAACCAAAAGGCAGGCGAACAACTCTCAAAAATTAATGAGTGCTTTTCCAGCCTTAAGTCTGACCCGGATGATAACATTAACCGTCTCACAGCACTGGCAGGAGATTTACTCGGCGGAGCTTGGGCAGTTTACAATCGACTGCATGAAGGGTTGCTATGGGCATGGGGACAGTCGCAAACGCCGCCAGACTTCTCCAACGTCAGAGAACCAGAAGGCAACATTTGCTATGACGTTATCCAGCAACGCAGCGACCAAACTTTTGTAGTTCAAGATTTGCCAAATACTCCTTACGCCGAAAGCGACAATTGGGTAATTCCCTACCAATTGCAAACCTATATTGGGCAAGCTGTCAAATGCGCTGGTGAATACATCGGCTCAGTATGCGTAGCATATCAAAATCAATTTATTCCCTGTGAAGCTGACAAAAAGCTGATGGGGATTATTGCCTCTGCTATTAGCGTTGAAGAAGAACGCAAGCGGGAAGCTGTGGTTTGGGGGCAGAACGAAGCCAAATGGCGAAGTCTTCTGCAAAATAGCTCCAACCTGATCACCATTTTGGAAGGGGACGGCACCATTAAATATGCCAGTCCTGCCATCGAACGGATTTTGGGATATAAGCCAAAAGAATTAATTGGCAAAAATACATTTGACTTTGTTCACACAGATGACATCCCCTTTTTAGAAAAAGACTTTCAAGAAGTTCTGCAAAATCCCACAACCGCTTTAACAATTGAATTTCGGTTTCGGCATAAAGATGGCTCATGGCGTTATATAGAATCAACCCATAGCAATCTCCTAATGGATGCACCGGGAGTCCGCATGGTGGTCAACTCTCGCGACATCACAGATCGAAAGCTAGCCGAGGCAGCATTAATAAAATCGGAAGCGCAACTGAGAGAAAAAGCAACTCAGCTGGAACAAGCTTTGTATGAACTGCAACAAACTCAAACCCAACTTGTTCAAACCGAAAAAATGTCCAGTTTGGGGCAGTTAGTGGCTGGCGTGGCACATGAAATTAACAACCCTGTTTCCTTCATCTACGGCAATCTTCCCTACGCCACTGAATACACTCAAGAGTTGCTCCACCTTATTCGCCTCTACCAGCAGCAATATCCCAACGCAACACCAGTAATTAAAGAAGCCCTAGAAGAAATTGACTTAGATTTCCTCAGCGAAGACCTGCCAAAACTGATGAACTCAATGTTGGTAGGAGCAGAGCGTATTCGTCAAATTGTTCTGTCACTGCGTAATTTCTCCCGTGTAGATAAAGCAGCAAGAGAGCCTTTTGATTTACACAATGGAATTGACAATACCCTACTTTTGTTACAGCATCGCCTGAAACCTAAAGCAGGACGACCACATATCCAGATAATCAAAGATTATAGCAATCTACCAATCGTGGAGTGCTATGCTGGGCAACTCAATCAGGTATTTATGAATATCTTGAGTAATGCTGTTGATGCCCTGGAAGAGTCAATGGATGGAGAAACAACCGACAGCTTACAACTTACAACTAACGCTCCTATCATTCAGATTCGCACAGAAATGGTAGATGACCATAAAGTGGTAATCAGAATTGCTGACAATGGGCCTGGGATACCCCCTCATGTGCAGCAAAATATATTTGACCCCTTCTTTACTACGAAACCAGTAGGACAAGGTACGGGATTAGGTTTATCAATCAGCTATCAAATTGTTGTAGAAAAACACGGCGGTGTTCTAAGTTGCCAATCGAAACCGGGAGAAGGAACAGAATTCTATATTGAGCTTCCGGTGCAGCTACCACATGACGAAGCAGTATGAAAAAGTTAAGTAATTTGTAGTAATTCGTAGGTGGGGCTTACCGTCTGGAAACTCAATAACTCATGCTTGCTTACTAGATGTTGGGTGAGGTTCCAATGGCTCAATCTACGTTTTACTCAGAAGGGAGAGCCTCTAGATGAGCGTTCCCAGGCTGAGGCTGGGAACTAGAGTTAATTAAGCAAAGGTGGAAAAGCCTAAATCTGGGGGGACATCCTGAATACGTCCTTGTCCCACTGCCTGTATGGCTGATTTGAGCGAAACATCACCAGTGTAGATGGCTCTGCCAACGATAACGCCGCTTACCCCCAAAGGTTCAAGAGCTAGCAAACTCAAGAGGTCAGTAATGGAACTGACACCGCCAGAAGCAATGATGGGAATTGAGACAGCATTAGCGAGTTCTCTTAATGCTTCTAAGTTTGGCCCGGAAAGGGTGCCATCGCGATGAATATCGGTGTAGATAATCGCAGCTGTCCCCAGATGTTGCATCTGTTTAGCTAAGTCAATTGCCGTAACTTCAGAAGTTTCTAACCAGCCTCTAGTGGCAACTTTTCCATTACGGGCATCGATTCCCACAATAATTTGCCCAGGAAATTCTTGGCAAAGTTGTTCTACCATCTGGGGTTGTTCAACTGCAACGGTTCCCAAAATTACCCGTTCAACGCCCATGTCTAGCAGCTGACGAACTGCACTTTTGTCGCGCAAGCCACCCCCAACTTGTACTGGCACTTGCACCGCTTGTAATATCGCTTCAATTGCCTGCCGATTTACCAGAGAGCCAGTTTTAGCGCCGTCAAGGTCTACAATATGCAGCTGGGTTGCTCCTTGGTCTACCCAGAGTTTAGCTACATGAGCGGGGTTGTTGTCAAAAACTTGCGATCGCTCGTAGTCTCCCTGATACAATCGCACACACCGCCCTTCTAGCAGATCGATCGCTGGAATTACATTCATCTTCCGCTATTTAAATAATCAAGTCAGTAGAATAGCCAATGTCTACCCTACTCAATAAAGACTAACAGTTAATAGGCTATCAACTAGCAGCTAATCTCTCTTGTGGCGGTAAGCCAAACAACTTTACAAGATCCTCATCACTTAGAGTTTGGTTCCACCGACGCAGCTGCACCATCAATCGCGCAAATGTAAACACCAGTTCTAAAGCGTACAAGGCATATCCTAATTGCAATAGTTCCTTGGTGTGAGTGCGTTCGCCTTGGTGGTGTTGCAGAAGACTCATTAAATTTTTAGTAGTACCCCGCAAGCGAGTCAGATAAGAATCTCCAAAAGCCCAACGGCTGATCCCCCAGAATTTTGCCAGATGATTGATCTCGTCTTGTAGCGGTTGCGCGATCGCTTGTTGTAATGCCCCTGTTGAGTGCGCCATTAACCACAGATATACAGAAGTTGCGCCCCATTCGGTGGTAATTCTGCTGAGTGCGTGTTTATAGACATCTTCCCGAATATTGCCGCTAGATTCGTAACCTTGGACAGAGTTTGACTGCGGATTTAGTTTTTCCCCTGTCAATTCTTGATATATTTTGCTAAAAGCAGGTCGGTGCTGTCTTTCTTCTTTCTCCCATAATCCTACCTCTAGCACCGTTCCATCCGCCGCAAATGTGCCGCCTACAAATTTTGCCATTTGCGGATGGGTTGCCTGCAAATAATCCCAGCTTTCTTTGGCATAAGCCCGAATCGGCGTTTCTATTTCCACCGCATTAGCGATCGCGGCTGTAAATAGCGCAGGTTTAACACCTATAATTTGATGCGGATTAATTGCTTGCCAATCAATCGGTTGCCAAGGTCGCTGATGTGGTTTTTCAAACTGTCTGGGTAAATCTACTAGGCAATTCTGGAGAATGTCTATTGATAGATATCTTTCCACCAGCGAGTTAATACGCGATCGCGTTTGTAAATAATGCGGCTCTTGGTATTGATATCCTGCTAAATCAATCGTTTGCTTGGCAATTTTAGATTTTTTCATTTCCTCACCTTCCCTGTTTAATATATTTCTACTAACTTTTTCGCTGATATCTCACATATCCATGATTTGTCTTAATTACAATAGTTCTTATAACGCTCCAACTAATTTAACCTATTTAAAACTATAAATTTATTTAAAATAATTGCCTGTTGCTGTCGAAAGGCGCAAATTTAGTATTAAGTTATTATTTATGCAGATACTTGAATATCAGGAAAAGTTTGTGACAGTTTCAGTATTGACCTATGCGGGCAATATCAGGAAAATTTAAACTAAAAAAAGTAGATAAGTCACGCGGACTACCTACTTAAGTAATTTTATAAAGAAGGATAAATCAATTCATATCAAGTCCAGTTGATTACCTGTGATAAAAGAACCCAGCCCCACCATTGGCCGCTCTTGCTAGAGGGGTTCCGGGTTCCTCTTAGTTATAGGTAATTAATCGGACATGATATCACCCCTCATTCTTCATCCTTCCGCTCCGGGTTGTAATTCCTCCAGAATGGTGAATATTACATGATTCAGAGCTAAATCGCCAATAGAAACTTCCTGCTTATTAACTCTCTCTCCCCGGCTCATCAAACTTTCAAACGTGATACCTTTGCCAATCTCAGCGTGATACCAAGAAAGGCCCATAAAAAACCTCGATGGATAAGGACCTTTATCCACAACATCATCAGGATTTGATTCCATCGGCAACCAACCAAAACCAGGCAAATAAAACTCCATCCAAACATGATTAAAGTCCGGTTGCAACGGCACATTCTTTAATTCAGGATGGGGAGGACATTTGTAGCGTCCAACAGTGCGACAAGCAATCCCATTAAGTCGTGACAGCGCCAGTAAAACACCTAGATATTCGCCGCAGGAACCAATGCCCCTTTCTAAAGCAACATCTGGTGGATCAATGTGAGGTTTAATGCCGTAGGAGAGAGCATCGTAAGTAAAGTTGCGAATTTTGTAAATTTTCCGCAGTAGATTAGTTTCAGTGCCAATTGCATCCTTAGCAGCACTGCGGATAATATCTGTGTCCATTGCCAAGTCGTCATCATCCACCAGATATTTATCCTGCAATGGCGACAGATCCGGAAGCTTTTCGGCATCTCTGGGTGTGAGGCGATATTTGATGCTCCAGACTTCTAGCAAAGCTTTCCAACCGAATATATGACGATCGCCTGTTTTTAAACTGTCAAATTTGAACACAGCCACGCGCTGTCCGTCCTGAATTTCCTCAGTAAAAGGCAATCCCACCCATTCAATTGTCCTTACCTTCTGCCGATGAGTTTCCGAAGGCAAAGCAATTCGCCATTCGACATCTGTTAGCTCCACATTGTCGAGGGGGGAAAGTTCCTCAACATAGGACAACTCAATCAAATAGCCATTAGAGAGAGCATAGCCTTCAGCTTCGTTGTAGTGAAAATACAGCGGGTGGATAAACGTGCGATCGCGATATGCTAATTCAAAATTGGGGTCAGCGTTCGGATTATCGCGGATATACGGTTCCTCACCCGCATAAGCAACATAAAGAATATCTTGCCCAGTTTCCGGTTCAGTGTGAAAAGCCAACCCCGTCGGACGCTCAAAAGGAGTCAGTACACTGAATTTAATTTGCCCCGTAGCCCGATCTAAGCAGTAAACCGTCTGTTCAATATCATCGGAAACCCAAAGTTCCTCATCCTTAACCGTAATGTTTTCTACCCCAACCCCAGGTGCCGGAAACCGGGCAATCTGTTTACCTGTCTCCCGGCTAAAAACTAGAATATAGCCAGACTTCCGAGAAGTAATGTAAACCGTCGATTCTGCAACAGCAATACCATTGGCAGGGTAGGACAACGTAACAAATTGTTCCGGTGTCAAATCAGTTGTTGCGATCGCATTAAGTGCATCTGTACAAAAGAAAACACTATCGTCCTGTGTACACCAAAGAGTGTCTTCCCAAAGAGCCAAGCCAGTCACACCCAGAAAATCTGGCAGATGATTAGCATTTAAGATAGTTGTGTTGTCGCTCTTGGGGTCAATTTGTAGAAGATATCCGCTAAAAGCGTCAATAGCGATCAGCGCATCTTTCCGAAAAGCCATGCCATGCAAAGCGGAGGCTCCAATCGGTCTAACTGTCCGCCGCCAAGGATTCTGTTTGACTTGTAACGCTGAATTAGGAATCATCTTAAATCTCAGTGAAGATAATGTAGGAGTGGACACCAAGCCGAGTCTGAGCGATTTTGCCTCATCGGAGTTTATTTGCCTCCGATGATGGATTCAAGGCCAATCTAAAATTGGTTTGACCCTAAGAAAGCAGCCCAAGTTACCAAAATTGCAACCAAGACAATTCCTCTGTGCGAACCTGAGTAATATCTTATTGGTCTGTGTCAATTGGGAACTCAGGAGACCCTCAGGGCATCATACATAAATGATGACCCAGCTAATTTTGAGATGGCTTAATTGCGCCTAAATCCCTCCCAATAGGGATTCTTGCAACAAGCGTAAAGATTATAAGTCGATGTTTGAAAAGAAAAAGATATTTTCTTTAGATGGTTTGATATAATTATGGACACGCAATCAGACCGCCTTGCTGCTCCAAAGCAACATCAATCTAGCGATAGATTGTTAAACAGACCTTTCCAACGTCAGGGAGTGCAGGTTCAGCAGCCAAAACTGCCTGGAGTGCTAAACTCTTCAGGTATCAAAGTAGAGAGAGTTTTTGCATCGACACCGGACACTGCGCTAGAGAAAAAATTAGGGGATTATAACAATACGCCCCGACAGGGACATAAACCACGCAGGCAACTTGGAAACAGTTTCAATTTGTTAAACGGACTCGTTGAAGCGAACATCCCACGGCTAAAGCCTTGGAAAGTGTCAACAGAAAACAATTCTATTATGGCTCAGATTAAACGCTACTCAAGTATTACAACCTTAGTTGTTTCCTTCTCGCTGGGACTGGCTCTGAACGTTCCCGCACAGGCACAACTACAATCACAATCTTCCTCGCTCAGTCGCAGCCTTCCGGATAGTTGGGGATACACGCCGCCAGAGCGTGGCAACCCTGACGGCAGAGAACAGGGTGCAACACGCGGTAACGGAGGTTGCATGGTAAATAATAGTAATAATTTTGTCGGGAATAATAGCAAGCAACTCACCGCATTGATCCCCAAAAGATCAGGTGATGGGTCAGTGGGTGTGGGTCTGACATCAGCCGACTATCCAAGTTTCTTTTGGTATATGCCACCAACAACCGCCAAAGAGGTGGAGTTTGTGCTGAAAGAAAAAGACGAAGACGGCAAAGAGGTTTACAAAAACAGATTTGCCATCAAAGGCACTCCTGGCATTTTGAGCTTGCAATTGCCTGCTTCCGCCGATGTTCCACCCCTACGGCAGGACGAGCAATATTACTGGGAAGTGAACGTAATTTGTAATGCTAAAGACCGCGAACAAGATATAGCGGTCTGGGGGTGGATAAAGCGCGTCGCCGTAGACCCAGAGCTTAGCAATAAACTCCAGCAGGCAAGTTTACAGGAGCGCGTTGCTCTGTATGCAAAAGCTAACTTTTGGTATGAGACGCTGGAAACATTGATGGATCTACGTCGCTTGCGTCCCAACGATCGTAATTTGGAGTATGCTTGGGAAAAATTGCTGAAGTCAGCAGTCTTAGACCCGGTTGCTAAAGAGCCTCTGACTCAGGGCGCACCTAGTCCGAATTAACATAAAATCGCCTCTGTAAGAAAGTTATGAGTTATGGGTTAGGAGGCCAAAGGAGCTTTTAACTCTTAACTCCTAACTTTTTCCAACTCCCGAAAGCGATCGCCCTCAAACTGGAAAACTAACTACATAAAAGCTTCAACAATTTCAGAGTGCTACACTTGCCCTTGTTAACACACATCGGCTCTTCAATTGTCAAATAACTGCCTTTTACAGATAGTATTTTCTAGCCGCAAAAGACAGCGCCACAATAGAAAGCAATACCATATCGATTTGCTGAAGCTCCCTACAGGCTAGGGTTTCACAAGCCAAAATCCCAAATGGTATCAGGGGTTTACCCCTAAATATTCAAAACTCAAAATTATCACAGAACAATTCTGTTATGGCCTGGATGAAGTCCCCTCTTTTAAGAAAATCCATAGCCTTATCTATGGAACTGGTGCTACTGACGGGTTTCTCAACGCTGTTAGGCACACTGGAGCCAAAAAGCGCCCACGCAATCCCACAGCGCTTGTTAGTTGCTGATTACGAACCTCCAGTCAACATTAGCGCACCAGGACGACGGGAAGGAGGAGGAACGCGCGGCGGGAACTGTCCTATAGCAAAAAAGCCACTAACTGCGCTCATCCCCGCTAACAACATTGGGTTTACAGTCGCTCAAAATCCAGTTTTATTATTTTATCTGCCGGCAATGCCTCCCCAAGCCAAGCCCCTGCCAGTGGAGTTTGTGCTGAGGGATGGAAACGAGAAAGAGATTTATGCAACAACCTTTATGATGCCTGGAAAGTCAGGTATTGTCAGCGTGAGCGTCCCAGTGTCAGCTGATGTACCACCCCTAGAAGTTGGAAAGAATTATCATTGGTTCTTATCGATACTGTGCAATCCGCTAGAGCGATCGCCTAATATTTTTGTAGAAGGGTGGATTCGGCGTGTGCCACTCAACGCCACGCTGAATAATAATTTGAAGCAAGCCACACTCAAGGATCGCCCGGATATTTATGCAGAAGCGGGCATTTGGTTCGACGCTTTGAATACTCTAGCAGCTTTGCGCCAGTCAAACCCGAAAGATTCAGCCGTATCATCTGAATGGGCAAAACTCTTGAAGGCAGTTGGACTGGAACACATGGCAACTGAGCCTCTAGTTCCCATTAGCCCGATACCGAGTAACAACGCGACGCTTTCCCAGCCATCGCCGAAAAATTAGTAGCCCAAGGCATTGCCACTGATGACACCACCCAGGATATTCTAAATAGCGGGGCTGAAAAGAAAATTCAATTTTTTGATTCAGGATTAAACATCCCCCCAAACCCCTCTAAAAGTCAAAAGGTGCTCATGTAAAAGGCAAAATAATTCTTAACTTTTGCTTTTTCCCTTTTATGGAATTAGATCCCCCCAAACCCTTCGATGGAGAAGGGCAAGGGGGGATCTCTGCGTAACACATCATAAGGAAAATAGTATTAGCTGAGTAAAACTGGGTGAAGTTGTGGAATAGATTTGTGCGTGAAGCGTTAGCGATCGCTACTACATAGTACCGTCAGTTATATCTAAACACTTAACTGGTGGCACAGGCATCCAGCCTGACACAACTTATGCCATAAAATCTCTCTGGCAAAGGTGCTAAATAATACAATTCATTTATTTTTTGCTTAAACTACCATTGCTACTGCCATAAAGCTATCAGTACATTTGAGCAACGGAGTAAGAAGCAATGAAAAGACAATTGAAATTTAGCGAGGAAAATCCAGTTGAGATGACAAAAACATGGTATTTGTACAAGTTTTTAGCGGATTAAACGTGTGGGGAAGATAGTTGCCATGCAATCAAGGTTTAAAGTGTTTTGGTGTGGAGTGTTAATTGAGGACGCGATCGCCCTTAGTGTATGCGTATCAACGCTGTTGGGGTGTGTTGCTACCAGCAGTGCGAATGCTGCGACCATAGAAGCACCAGTGCTAGATGGATTAAATTTACAAAGCGAATGGGAGACGATGCAGACGATCCCAAGCGCCGAGATGGACAAAGACCAAGATCCCGATTCATTGTTGATCCCTGATTCTTCTTTAGAGGGTTCTCAACAGAGGCTGGTGCAAGCGCCGCAGATCCCACCATCTATTCAGCTTCCACCGCAGCCCGATCCTAATCGCGATCGCTTCCCGCAACCTGTACCCACCCCAGAACCGCTGCCCCAAGAGTCACCGCCGCCTGTACTGACGCCAACACCAACCCCGACACCCACTACAGCGCCCTCCTCAGACAGTCTTCAAGTTAACAAAATTCAAGTCATCGGCAGCACAATCTTTGATCAAGATGAACTGAACCCCATCACCCAAAAATTTGAGGGGCGCGTTGTCACCCTAGAAGAACTCAGAAACGTTGCCGATGCCATCACTCAGCTGTACCTAAACCAAGGCTACATTACCTCAAGAGCAATTCTTGTAGACCAAGCCGTTAGCGATGGTTTCGTCCAAATTCGCGTCATCGAAGGCACCCTAGAAGAAATTAGGGTAGAAGGAACGCGCCGCCTAAATCCAAATTACATCCGTTCCAGGGTGCGCCTGGGGGCTGGTAGACCTCTCAACACAGGCCAACTGGAAGACCAATTAAGGCTTTTGCGTATCGATCCCCTATTTAAAAACATAGAAGCCAGCCTCCGGGCTGGAAGTGGGGTTGGTCAAAGTATTCTCGTGGTGCGCGTCACCGAAGCTAACCCCTTAGAAGCCAGCTTAGGCGTTGACAACTACTCGCCTCCCAGTGTCGGTTCAGAACGATTGGGAGTCAACCTGCGTTATCGCAACGTAACTGGGCTTGGGGATGAAATCGCTGGCTCCTACTACCATACGACGACCAGTGGCGCTGATATTTTCGACTTCAGCTATCGAATACCACTCAACGCCATGAACGGCACCCTGCAACTGAGAGCAGCACCTAATCGCAACAAAGTTACCCAACGTCCCTTTGATGTGTTTGACATTCGGGGGGAGACGGAAGTTTACGAAATTAGTTATCGACAGCCGTTAATCCGCTCACCGCGAGAAGAGTTTGCCCTTTCTTTAGGCTTTACTTATCAGGATGGTCAGACGTTCACCTTTGCGGGGCCGACTCCTTTCGGATTTGGGCCAGACGAAAATGGTGTCAGCCGTACCAGCGTGGTTAAGTTTGGACAAGATTATCTACGTCGGGATGTCAGGGGTGCATGGGCGTTGCGATCGCTCTTTAGTCTGGGTACCGGATTATTCGATGCTACTGTGAATGAAGATCCGGTTCCCGATGGTCGTTTCTTGAGCTGGCTGGGTCAAATCCAGCGAGTACAAGTCCTGAACAACGATAATTTTTTAATTCTTCAGGCAGATGTCCAGCTATCGACCAGTGGTTTGTTACCCTCCCAACAATTTGTAATTGGCGGCGGTCAATCGCTGCGCGGCTACAGGCAAAATGTCCGTGCTGCTGACAATGGCGTGAGATTTTCTATTGAAGACCGGATAACCGTCCAGCGAGACGAAGCCGGAGCCGCTACCATGCAGGTTGCCCCTTTTATAGATTTGGGGTGGGTGTGGAATGTGGATGATAACCCCAACCCATTACCTGATGAAAGATTTTTAGCAGGTGTCGGTTTAGGGTTAATCTGGCAACCAATACCCAAGCTCAATATTAGGCTAGACTACGGCATTCCCTTAGTTAATATTGATGACCGAGGCGAAAATGCTCAAGATCAGGGTTTTTATTTCAGCGTTAACTATCAACTTTGACACACTTTCTCGTTCCCAGTTAGAGGCTGGGAACGAGAAAGTCAATGTTTAACTCCTCGGTTGGGGTGTCATAGCCATTGAGCAAATTCTTCGGTAAAGCGATCGCTTAAAATTGCTTCTCTTATCTTTTCGGTAAAGCGAATTAGTTCGGTGATGTTGTGAATTGAGAGTAAGGTGTAACCCAAGATTTCACGCGATCGCACTAAATGACACAAGTAAGCGCGGGTGAAGTTCTGACAAGTGTAGCAGGGACAACTGGCATCAAGGGGTGTAAAATCTTCTCGGTACTGAGCGTTTTTCAAATTCCAACGTTCGCCCCCTACCACAACAGTCCCGTGACGCGCCCAACGGGTGGGAATCACGCAGTCAAACAAATCTATACCGGATGCGATCGCTCTTGCCATTTCCCGATAAGTCCCCACACCCATTAGGTAACGCGGCTTTTCTGGTGGTAGCACTGGCGCAGTCACCTCTACAATCTGGTGGATCAGTTCCGCTGGTTCCCCCACACTCACGCCGCCAATTGCATATCCTGGCAAATCTAACGCTGCTAACGACTCAGCCGCACGGACACGCAAATCTAAATAGACACCACCCTGAACAATCCCAAACAAAGCTTGCTCATCTAGACGTTGGTGAGCCTTTATACAGCGCTCCAGCCAGCGGTAAGTCCGTTCTGTTGCTGCCTCCACATCTGAGCGTTCAGCGGGGTAAGGAGGACATTCATCAAATGCCATGATGACATCCGCTCCCAGAGCGTTCTGAATCTGGATCGAACGCTCCGGCGTTAGGTTAATCATCCGCCCATCCCGGGGAGAGCGAAATATTACACCCTCTTCAGTAATCTTACGTAACTGGCTCAAACTAAACACTTGGAAGCCGCCAGAATCTGTCAGCATTGGCTTCTTCCAGCCCATAAACCGATGCAGCCCCCCAGCACCCGCGACAATCGCTTCCCCTGGTTGCAGGTGGAGGTGATAGGTATTCGATAGCACCATTTGAGCACCTGTTGCTTCTAGCTGGGCTGCTGTTATACCTTTGACAGTCGCTAGAGTTCCCACAGGCATAAATTTAGGAGTTTCCACCAAACCATGAGGTGTGGAAAAAATTCCCGCCCGTGCTTTGGAATGGCTACAACGCGCCTGACATTTAAAAGAAAATCCCACTTACTTATACCAAATCGCGTTCTAACTTTTCACAATAATTTATCATTTGTCGGGCATTGGACAAATGACAAAAATGGTATCTCTGGAAAGCAAAATGGTATTAGCCAGTACCACTAGCAAAAGTTTTTAATCCTTAGTTTTTAGTTCATTGTTACGAACTAATGACTAACGACTGACAATCAAACTTAATAGTTATTAGATTTTTGCTAATAACTAATGGCTAACAACTACTTAGAATGAGCAATCATCGTCATCGAATTGGACATCCCACTTAGCAGACAGCACTTGCGTTACCATCGCTTCTAAGGCGGCGGCATTGATGCTAGGCGTGGCTTGCTCTTGGAGTGGGTTAGAAAGCGGTATCAAACGTAATTGACGATGGTCTTGAATCAAGTCAAAATAAGATTCCTGATCTGGGGACTGGTGCAGTTGCAGATAATCAAAACTGTATACATTAAGATAAATTGCCTGGTTGGCAATCATCGTAGACCGTTGATCGTCAGCAAATACATCCAGTACATACCCTTCTCCCTGGCTCTGAACGTTGCCATCAAGACTATGAATGTAGCGGACGCGGCCTAAATCAGCCAGCAGTCGCCGCATATCTTGCTTATTAACGACAATGCCGAAGTCAATTATACAGGGAGCTGGTAGCTGGGGCGGAGATTGGTCGTGACTCATCATGGGAAACAGCCTTTAGTTCAAACCAGCCCGATCTTGTCTGGTCGTAGTAGATGCTTTCCTACTTGGGGAAGCAGGTAGCTAAATAATCTAACGCCATAGGCGCTATGCGCGAGATCGAACTGCTACGAGACAATCTTAGCCCAACATTTATCGTCTGCTCCTACGCTAATCTACTGAATTTGTATTCGGAAAGTAAGAAGTGTCTTTTGTATCTTTTGTGATTCAAGTTTCTTTGTTTTGGCGATCGCTGCTAGGGGCGATCGCGTTCTATACTTGTATACCCCTTCCTGCGGGCTGGACATTGGAATTTCAGCGCATTGCCCGCCATGCACCGCTAGTAGGCTTATTAATTGGGGCGCTTCTGTCGCTTTGCGATGTCTGTTTGCAACAGCTGGGCGTACCCGTACTGACTCGTTCAGCCTTAGTGGTAATGATAGGGATTGCCATTACCGGAGGTTTACACTTAGATGGGGCAATGGATACCGCTGATGGGTTGGCGGTGCAAGATCCGTCACGGCGTTTAGAGGTGATGACGGATAGTGCGACTGGTGCCTTTGGCGCGATCGCAGCGATCGCACTGATACTTTTAAAAACAGCAGCCCTGACAGATATTGAGTCTAACCGCTGGCTAGCACTAATGGCAGCAGCGGGATGGGGTAGGTGGGGGCAAGTAGTAGCGATCGCTCGTTATCCCTATCTCAAACCTAGTGGCAAAGGTGCTTTTCATAAAGAGTTTATTCGCGCCCCCCAGGATATCTTGCTGGGATTGGTGTTACTAGTGCTTTTAAGCGGATTACAGCTAATTGTGTCACCCACTCGCCCTCTATTGGCGGTAATCATGGCAGTCGCAGGATGCCTTATCGCGCTTTTAACTGGTGCTTGGTTTCACCAGCAGCTGGGCGGACACACAGGAGATACCTACGGCGCAGTCGTAGAATGGACAGAAGCTTTGTTACTGTGCCTACTCACCACAATCTAACGATTTTAGATTTTAACTTGAAGGAGTTTGTAACTCATAAGCAACCCAAGCAATAAAAAATCCTGGCATCCAAAATCGTTAGATAGGCTTCAGGCGCGTTATCTTCAGCTTAAAAGACCCGCCGCCCGTTTCTCCAAAAGCCCGAACCCGAATAATGTAGGAACCAGTCTCGCTAATTCGGGAAAACAGCACAGAATTCGTGCTACCGTCTGGGCCGTCATCGTTTTCCGCTACAGTGGAACCATCAGCAGCCATCAGCGTAACAATCGAGTCAAAGTTATCTGAGGTCAAGTCAATAGCCACCTGATCTCCAGCATTCAACTTCACCAAGTAGTCACGGGCAAAGCCTCCCTCACCAGTAGGAATATCGTTTTCTGTAAGCGTGTCGGCAACTTCGTTGTTTGTCAGTACAGGAATCGGATTATATACTTTATTTTGCGCTCTGGCTGATACAGCGCCAAGACACAGAACAAGCAAAGTTACAGGAACAATTGGGGTGCGGTGCCATCTAATTGCTTTCATCGTTGGTCATAATGCTTCCCGCTAGACATCCATCCCTTTTCGGGGTTGGCAGGAAAGCGGGGCGGGGTGTACCGCTTCCCAAAAAAAGAATGTTTTTACGTTTTAATTTATACAGGACATCTGGAGAAAAGCTCTGTCGCTTACTTTATAAGTAGTTTGGTTCGAGGGTCAGCAACCAGAAACACTTGCATAAGCTATTACTTTGTGGGTTTTACCACAAGGCTAGGGTTTTTTCCAGAGTGGTGAGGTTTGCCCAACGAGAGCTAGTTAACCAGCTTATACCTTAAAGGGGATGGGTTATTGACCAAACTCCTGTTGACTAGGGTTAAGCCCGTCCATTATAAGAGGCGGCGGTGAAACTTACTCGTTTCCTATCCCCATTAATTTGCCTTTACGGGCAAAACGATACAGTAAACCGTTGCAGATTAAAAGTATCAATTTAGACTGGTAAACATTTTAAACGGCAGCTAGATAATATCTAAAACACTACTTATAGTGTAGTCATGGCACAATTGCATCAGGTGTGCAGATACTTCTTTGGAAGCTAGCGTAGAAAAATTAATAACTAGAGCAAGGGCGTGTTTCCTGTCAGAATCGGCACCATGAAATTAGCTAAAAAAAGAATTAAGTTGTGGCTGGTAGCACTAAAAGGAACTGGGGACTGGGGGCTGAAAGAAAAGTCTCGCCCTACGCCTACGCGCCAATCCCCAATTGGTGGTAAAAAAAGCTGGGAATTTCGGTTTTCCCTGTCTTCGCTAAATATTCAGGGAAGCAAAGCTAAAAGTTTGGCAGCTTTGTTTTTTGCCCTGATTCCGGCATCAGCAGCAGCACAGTCAATAGTTCCGGCAGTTGATGGTACCGGAACTATTGTGACACCTGAGGGGAACCGCTTCGATATCGATGGCGGCACTAGATCGAGCGATCGCGCCAATCTTTTCCACAGTTTTACCCAGTTTGGGCTTAGTCAGGACCAGATTGCCAACTTTCTCTCTAGCCCATCTATTGAGAATATTCTGGTGAGAGTAGTAGGAGGCGATCGCTCGGCAATCAACGGCTTAATTCAGGTTAGCGGCAATTCCAACCTCTTTTTAATGAACCCTGCTGGTATCATCTTTGGCGCAGGAGCCAGCTTGAATATAGCAGGAAGCTTCACCGCCACCACTGCGAATGCGATTGGTTTTCCAGACGCGATGAATCCCGCCTCTATAAGATGGTTTAATGCCACCGGATCTAATAACTATGCCGCTTTGGTAGGGACTCCCAGCACCTTTGCCTTCACGACTCCTCAGACACCCGGAGCCATTGTCAATTTGGCGCAGCTAGCTGTTCAACAAAATCTTAGCCTGGTTGGTGGCACTGTTGTCTCACTGGGTAGTCTGACGGCACCAGGCGATGATATCGCGATCGCATCTGTAGGAGGCGAGAGTATGGTTCGTATCTCTCAGCCGGGAAGTCCGCTAAGCTTGGAAGTTACTCCCCTCCCCGCCTCTGTTCCTCACTCCCCCTCTGCCTCCCTCCCCCTTTCCCTACCCCAGTTGCTAACTGGTGGGGGCATCGGTAATGCTACGGAACTAACTGTTAACAGCGCTGGAGAGGTGAAACTTGTTGGTTCTGACATCCGGGTGAATGCTGGTGATGTTGTGGTGCGGGATGTTGTGGGACAAGCAGTACAACCTGATTTTGTGCCGCCTTTAGTGAGTGGTTTTGTCAATTTGTCTGCAACTGGCAGCATTACAGTATTAGGAAAAATTGATACTTCTACCACTTTCGCTGATAATGCTGCTGGTTCGGTAACTATGTCCGCTTTTAGCGATATTAATATTCTGAATTCGCCTGGAGGCGGAATTTTTACTAATTCTGATTCGGGTGATGGTGGCGATGTTAATATTGTAAGTCAAGCAGGTTCAATTAATATTGCAGGAACGATAAACTCGTCCTCAAATCTTGGTGATGGCGGAGCAATTAGTCTGACGGCTCTTGACCAAAATAGTAATAATTTGCCTAATAGTAGGGCAGGAAGAATTAATATTACCGGAGCGATAAACTCATCCTCAAATTTGGGCGATGGGGGCGCGATCGCGATAAAAGCTCGCAACCAAATCAATGCTGATGTTATCAACTCTAGTTCGGCTTTTGGTAATGGTGGATCTGTGTTCCTCGATCCGTTTGGGGATATCCAAGTTACCTCTATCAATGCCCAAGGCGGAACTAACGGCACGGGGGGAAATGTTGATATTACGACAGATCAATTTTTCCGCGCTGGGGGTAGTTTTTTAGACCAAAATGGTGTATTGGCAAGTATTTCTAATGCCGGAGGTGTTGGGGGAGGTGCGATCGCTATCCGGCACGGCGGCGGTTCTAGGTTAGTTCCCTTTTTAGTGGGAAATCCCACAACTAACGGCACATTGGGGGCAGTTACTAATGGGCAATCCCCAATTACTACCTTTCAATCTTTTCCAGGTAGGGGTGGGCAAGGAAGTATTCAATTTGTTACCCCTACTCCAAATCAAATACTAAACCAAACAGAATTGGTTGATGACAACGATGAGGAGGAAAGATTACAACTACCGCAGAATGTTCCAAACATTGAAATTGATGCCGTAGTCACTGAAAGAGAAGACAACTATACTCGCGAATTTGCCGAATATTTGGGAATAAAAGATGTTCCTACTCGTGTCAATTCTCTACTAGATACCCGTCAAACTCTAGAGAGAGTTGAAAAAGAAACAGGCGTAAGGCCAGCGATTATTTATATTTCTTTTGCTACCCCAGATATTACACCTGAAGGGGAGATAGAGAAAGGGGAAGAAAAGGGGGATTTGCTCATCACCAATTCCCAATCATCAACACAAAATTCGAGTGATGAGCTTGAAGTGGTGCTGGTAACGGCACAGGGGACACCAATTCGCAAGCAGTTTTCTGGAATTAAGCGATCGCAAGTTATCAAAGCCGCCGATCAATTTCGCAGCGAAGTTATCAAAATCAAACGAACTCCCACCTACCTTTCCTCAGCCCAACAACTCTATAAATGGATAATCGGCCCTCTGCAAGCAGACTTGCAAGCTAGAGGCATTCAGAATATTGTCTTCGTGCCAGACACCGGGTTGCGATCTATTCCCTTGGCTGCCCTGCATGATGGTGAACAGTTTCTGGTGGAGCAATACAGCGTCAGCTTGATGCCCAGTCTCAGCCTCAGCAACACCGAACACCGCGACATAGTAAACGCGCAAGTCTTGGCAATGGGGGCATCGAAATTTACTGACCAAAAGCCACTTCCCGCTGTACCAGTAGAATTATTGGCCATTACGCCTCAGCTGTGGCCTGGTAAATCCTTCCTCAACAGCGGCTTCACTCTGAAAAATCTCAACACCCAGCGCCGCCTACAACCTTATAGAATCGTTCACTTAGCAACCCACGCGGAATTTCAGCCAGGTAATCCTAGCAACTCATACATCCAGCTGTGGGACAGTAAGCTGTCATTGAACCAGCTGCCACAGGTGGGCTGGAATGACCCCCCGGTAGATTTGCTGGTACTAAGTGCCTGCCGCACAGCGTTAGGTGATGAACAGGCAGAGATGGGCTTTGCTGGGTTGGCGGTGCAAGCTGGGGTGAAGTCGGCGCTAGCAAGTTTGTGGTATGTGTCAGATCAGGGAAGTTTGGGACTAATGGCCCAGTTTTACGAAGAATTGAGAAAAGCTCCCGTGAAGGCGGAGGCGCTAAGACAGGCGCAAATAGCAATGATCAAGGGGCAAATACGCATCCAAAATGGTAAATTGCTTACTCCTGATGGCGAGATACCGTTAACGCCGGAACTAGCCAAGTTGGGAAATCAAAGTTTGTCTGATCCTTATTATTGGGCAGCTTTCACAATGATTGGAAATCCTTGGTAAACAAAAAGGCAAAAAAATAAAAAATCGAATAATTTTTTATTTTTTAACACAAGAAATTGTTCTCAACTTATTATTCCTCCAATCAATAAAAAGTTAGGCACTATGCCACAGGTAATGGCAGCCAATTTTTTGGGAGAAGTTTATCAATTAAACCTTTCAGGAGTTACGCAGTTGGTGAGAGGGACAACCAAGGAGCAGCTAAGTAAGAGCGCACCGCCTCACGAACAATGCTGAGTTTAGACTCGTAGCAACTGATGCCCGTGTTGAA
>NZ_JACJOY010000113.1:0-17502 GCF_014695815.1 Trichocoleus sp. FACHB-6 | reverse complement strand
ATCGACATGGCAAAACAAGGCTTCTAGACTAAGCATAGGGTGGTCAGATGCGTTGAGAATTAGGCACTTTCAACTTTATCTGTTCCACCCCTCCTTATCCCGAACTCACGTTACTTAGTACCAAGTAATACAATACCTCACCAGGCAAGTCGCTGTACCTTACCAACTATGAAATTGGGATGCAATTAGTAAAATTTCGATAGGCTGAAATCTCTATAGTTGCTGTACTTTACCTCAAATTCGATGCTAAGACTTTATTTCTAGCTCTATATCCAACACCTATTAAGCAAAAGATAAGTAAAGCAAAAGTTCCGGAAGACTCAGGAGTTTTAACGACTGCTTGATTCCTTTTAATTTCTACTAAAGTTAGATAAGTTAAACTATCGAAAGTACGCGAATACTTACCTGTAACCGAGGCTGTAGCAGATTCTTCGCTCCCTGCATAAGACTTCTTAAGAAAATCCTTCAAGGGTTTAGAAGTGGTAATGCTGTTACTCTTATTAGCTATAAAGGAATCACCGCCACCTGGAGTCTTTAATTTTCCGGATATACTAAAGAAATCTAAGAGAATCCAGTTGTCACGCTCGTTAGTGTTATACAACTGAAAAGATATCTCTCCAGCAGCACTAGCGCGTTCAAATTGGGAATTTTCAATGGAAGTTTTTAGATTTAAATCAGCTAAGAAATCAAAAGAAAACCTTTCCTGATCTCCCACGAGAAAATCGTAACCGATAATGGCAGCAATGCTTTGGGCTAAACCGAAGTAATTTTTACCTGCGCCGTTCGCTGTACTTACAGAGGAGTTTTCGGCGAATGTCGGCGGGTTCAAGGGATCGGCTGTAAAAGAGGCATTAGCGTTAGCGTTAGTAGTAACTTGACCGTTCGTTGCAATTGTATCAGTCAAAGTATCGGTGAAAGTCTCAACCCCTAAAGGATTGTGACTAAAGTTATTAACTTTGAATGTTGCTTCAGACTTGGCTAGAGTAGCAGCCAAACTGGGTGAAGCAACAACCAGAGAGCTAGTTACTAACGGTGTAACGAATAGAAATAAGCCTACGCCCAGCTTGTATTTTAGCGCCATTAAATCTTTTCCTCCGTATTTCAATAGATTTCAGAAAGTAAATTTTTCTGATTTGCCGAAATTTACTGCCCTAGCCGTGTATTAAAAACAGCATTAGAAATATAGGGCTGTTCGCTTTTAAGAGAAATAGTCTTATCGTCAAATGGATGGGATTCCCAAACCAAAGATGTTAGGCTAAAAATCTCGACAATAAAAATTCCTACTGCAATAAAGCCAGAAAAAGTAGCTGCGAACTGTCTCCGTAATTATACTAATGCCATACTGATAAATTTGATGTAAAGCTAACGTAATTAAAGATATTTTTTTTTAAAGATTGTGTGAAGTAGGAACCGTCACTGGATGCTGGACAAAATGAGAAGATTGCCATTCTAGCTTGGACGCTCACAGGCAACGCTTCTACCCACAGTAATCCTTCTAGCGCCAGTACCCGTAAGACTTCTCTTAAGCTTGCTATACAGGCGGATACCAAGCTTAAGACCACTGCCATGATCACTGGTAGTGTTAAAATACGCTCTCGCAATCGCTGATTATCTTTTCCTTTGGCAAGGCGCAGGGGCTTAAAACTTTGTGGACTTAGCAGTGAGTATAGCTGTTGCTCAAGAAAGCTCGATTGGAGGGCATGGTACTTGTGTCTGTCGTCTCAGGTCTGGATTGCTGGGTTCGCCAGTAGGTTTTTTACTCATTAATTGTCAAACCTACTTAAGTTGAGCGGGGCTTTCTTCTACTTTATGCGACTGTTTTTTATCTCGCTTAAGTTGACACCAGTGGGCATTACCATGACCCTACAGATGTATTGCACTCAACCCTTGAATTGCTATATTAATCAAAAAAATATTAATAAATAAATAAATAAAAAATTTTATTATATTGGAAGCTATCAGGTGCCGGCGGGATGCTCGATTCTAATGACCCAGTGGGCGATGCAACGCAATCTGAAATATTTTGAAGATGCAGAGTAATTTAAACTTCAACGCTGGGGAAATGACTTAGAAAAACGGCTTTCTAGAGGCGTTCATTGTCCTTTTGCAGATGGGCCGCGCATTTGTATTGGCAAAGGTTTTGCACAGATGGAAGCGGTTTTATTATTGGCAACTATTGCCCAGAAGTTTCAATTGATGGTATCAGATTTCCCGATTGTCCCGCAACCTTCCATCACTTTGGGCCCAGAATATGGGATTAAAGTTGCGTTAAAAAAAAGATAAACACCTACACTAAGGCAGATGATGATGAAAAAAGACAAGTATTAGAGTTAGTAATCGTATTGTATAAAACTATATTGACGCTGAGAAAGTTATGCACCAGATATCAGAGGAAAATGCGATCGCTGCACAAAAGCACGGCGAAATCTCAGAGAAACATGGGAAGTCAATAGAGGAGTGCGGTCAGTCTATAAAAAGGTTTGGAAAGAGTTTAGAAGAGCATGGCGAGTTAATAGAAGAGTACGGTCGAGCCACACAGCAGCACGCCTTGGCTGCACAAAAGTACGCCTTGGCTGCACAAAAGCGTGATGCTAATTCAACAGAGGAATTCGTGAAGTCCGCAGACGAACACGCGAAAGCTGTAGAGTATCACTCCCAAGCAACCAAGGCGTACCTAAAGGTAGTAGAGGAACACGTGGAAAAAACCAAGAAATTTTTGCACAAATCAGAGTAGCATCTAACAGTTAGTTCTCAGTTGTTAAGTAGGTAAACATAATTAAACTAAACATCTGATTTAGGGAATGGTTGAGGAACCTCACCCAACATTGACATGGGTTTAATGGGTTTCGCTTACGCTCTACCCATCCTACAAATAATTAGATCCATCTACTTAGTTGAAAAATTTTCTCCAGCGCCTCAATTATTCCAAGTGAAGCGAAACGTTGCTCCTGCGGCCGGTTCAGACTCAACCCACACTCGTCCTCCCCGGCTCTCGACGATTTTCTTAACCACTGAAAGACCGATACCAGTTCCTTCAACTTTGTCCCTAGACTCCAGCCTCTGGAAAATGCCCCAGATTTTCTGATGGTACTCTGCTGCAATTCCTTGGCCGTTGTCAGTTACTGAGAACTCGTAGGATTTTCCCATCCGAAAACCTACATCGATACGCACATCAGGACGCTGGGAATACTTGATAGCATTGTTGATCAAGTTCATAAAAATCTGTTGCAACGGCACCCGCTGAGTTTTTAGCGTCGGCATATCTGACTGTACAATAATTGAAACTTCGGCGGGAGGGTCGAGCAGTTCGATTACTTCATCTAGTAAGGTGGAGACATTCACCGTCTCGATTGGTGTTTGCACGCGACCTGCGCGAGAATATTGCAGAATGCCGTCAATCAGGGCTTCCATGCGGTGTACCCGTCCGCGCAGCAAGTTCATATGCTGGCGGGATTCATCACTGAGTTGATCTGCAACGTCTTCCTCGATCCATTCCGAAAGATTAGCGATCGCTCGCAGAGGTGCTTTCAAATCATGGGATGCAATATAGGCAAATTGGTCTAACTCGCGATTACTGCGTTCTAACGCTTCGGTAAGTTGGGTGAGTGCTTCGGCTTTTTTCTCCTGTTCCTGACGCGATCGCACCTGTTGTGTCACCTCTACCGCGTGCGTCATTATCCCATAAACTTTGCCATCTACATCTAGTAACGGTTGGTAGACGAAATTCCAGAAACTCTCCTCCAAAATGCCATCATTGTTGCGATCGAACATCGCCTGCATCTCTTTGCCGACAAAAGGTTCGCCACTGGTATAAACCCGGTCTAACAACTCGAAAAAGCCTTGCCCTTGCAAATCCCAGAACGCCTCCCGTGCGGGTTTACCGAGGATATCCCGCTGGTCAACAATCTGCATATATAGTGGGTTAGCTGTTTCGGTGACATGGTTCGAGCCACGGGTGATGGCAATTGCCGCTGGTGCCTGCATGAAAACCCCCTGTAGTTCGGCACGCGCCGCTTGGGCTTCGGCTAAAGCGCGATCGCGTGCCTCCTCTACTTGTTTGCGCTTGGTAATATCCGTGTGTACTCCCACCCATTCCCGAATGCTGCCATCTGCTTCCAGTACTGGCACCCCCCGAACACTCATATATCTATATTCCCCATCCTTTCGCCGTAGACGATGCTCAACTTGGTAAAGAGTTCGGTTAGCAAGGGCAGTTTCCCACGCCTGCGCTGTGTGAGCTTGGTCGTCTGGATGAATAGCATTGAGCCACCCCCAGCCTTTATACTCCTCATAGCTTTGTCCTGTGAACGCACTCCATCCAGGCTGAGGAGTGACAAGTTCCCCCTCAGCTTTGGTGTCCCAGATAATCTGAGCAGTAGCTTCAATTAGGGAACGGTAGCGCTGTTCGCTTTTGCGGAGTGCTGACTGCACCGTTTCCACCTCCATACCTGCTGCTCGTTCGCAGGACAGTTGCCAAGATTTTTCCGTAGAAACCCCATATATTGAGTCTTTACAATTGGTAATGTCCACCATTAAGCCGCGCAACAGCTTGGGGCGATCGCATTCATCTTTAACGACGCGCACTACATCTTTGATGAATACGATGCGACCATCAGATGCGATCGCCCGATACTGAAATTCGCCTTCTCGCCCCTCGTTAATCGCGATCGCACAGAAGTTTACGCACCAGTTGCGATCCTCTGGATGGAGAATTCGATCCTGCCAGAAGTTCGGCTCATTTAACCACTGACTGACAGGATAGCCGAGGATATCAATAGCGCGATCGCTGACAAAAGTAAACCTCCACGTTACCGCGTCCATTTCCCAGACAATGGCATCAATTCCCTGCACCAGCTCAACAAAGCGAGTCAATTGCGTTTCTGCTGTACTTGGTGCCGTTTGTAACTGGGTTTCACTCATTGCTTAAGTCTTGTTTTTAATATGACTAGGTGATACTGATGCTTCGCAAAACGAGGATTCATCACAAAAAAAATTCAGTGACAAAACCCTTTTATTACTTATGTGAATACTAGATAAACCTCAGAAAAAATCTACTTCCTGCCTCCTTCCCGCTTCGGGAAGGGGGAGGTAAGCAACTATTTCTTTTAAGTAAATTCGGCGGCAATTCCGTCCGTTTTTGCCGCCATAATAAAATCGTTGCGGTGCAGCCCACAAATAGCGTGAGTCCACCAACTCACCGTCACCTTGCCCCACTCCGTAAGCAATGCGGGATGATGTCCTTCTTCTTCCGCTGCTTCGCCCACTTTATTTGTCAACGCTAGTGCTGTCTGAAAATCTGGAAACTCATAAGTGCGCTCCAGCCTTGGTATGCCATCGACTTCTACAATGTTCCAGTCTGGAACCTGCGGCTTGAGTTCTGCGATTTCCTCATCGGTAACGCGAGGTGCATCCTTATTGCAAGCGCTGCACTTTTGTTGTGTCAGATTTGCCATACTTCCCTGCTTGTGACAGTAAATTGCTCAAATTTACTAAAGTGAGCTTTTTAGCACATCGTCCCTAAAGCGGATTTTGCCGGGATGGGAAGGGTGAGGGCGATCGCTATTTGGGGTTGCATGAGGAAGCGATCGCAACTCTGACCAGTCCGACAAATCAACCTTCAGACTTTGGTGCGCCAATCCTTGTTAAGTATCCCAACTAAATCTGGTCTTTGAGCAGAACGATCACATCGGTACTCCACTTCACTTGATAGCCAGCATGGTTGTTTTTGCCAATATAGGGCAGCATCGTGCATAATCCTCTGCCTAACTTGCTGGGTTCCCATTTGTTTCCAACCTTCCGCTGCAAATTTAAGGCTTCAAGTAGTTTGTTGACTTTATTTGGACTCATTGGCTTGCCTGTCAGTTTTCCTAATTCTTGTCCAATCTCAGTAGGAGTAAGGAATTGGGTTTGGGTAGGGTTTGAATTTGGGAAAAAATTCATAAGTTAAATCGCTCAATGAACTCTACGGTTCCAATTGGAAAACCTCATCCCTAGATAAAAGCAAGGCGGTATAAGCAATGGTTGTTAAAATAGCGACTAGACTGGGTTTCGTTCACTTCGGGGTAGTCGATTACTTCAGCTATCAGCCGAAGTGTTAAACAAAAATTTACAAAACTAACGATTGCAGCAGATGTCTTTTGGTAAAACAATCCAGAACCGTGCGAGGCTCTTGCTTGAAGCATTGCTTAACTACGATGCAGATAGAGATAGTGATCGCTTCAAGCAAATATTGAAAGCCGATCTGGAAAGTAGCCAGAAATCACGACGCGGGTATAGAACAGAGCAAAAATTGACCTTCCATGTCTCCGAACGAAATAATGGAGGGGGAAGAGTAATCAAAGCTACGCTTTACTCACTAGAAAGACTGCCCATAATAATCGACAAACAGGCATTTACTAAGAACCAAGTGGAAGAAGCAATTAACTGCCTGAAGAAGTTTGAGATTATAGAGCCGTTAAGTAAACAGGGATTGACCGAGCGGGAGTTAATTTTAAAGTACGAAAACAAAAATGAAATTTTAAAGCGGTTTGATGATGCCTGTACTGGTTGGAATGCTGAAAAATCCAAGGTTGATAAGGCTGGGTCAACAAGCGTCAAGCCGACACCCTCTGCTTTCATAGGAAAACTGAGCAATGTGCCAGACTTACCGCTAAACTTTTTGCCGCGTCCGGTGGAACTTCAGGAACTCAAAGCGAAAGTGCTGTCTGATGCAACTCAGCCAGTGGTAATGACTGGAACTACCCACCTGATCGGGGTGCAAGGAATGGGCGGAATTGGTAAGTCGGTGATAGCCGCAGTTGTAGCGCAGGATGAGGAAGTACGGAGTGTTTTTCCTGATGGTATTGTGTGGCTAACGCTTGGTCAAACACCGACACTAACTGCATGGCAATCCTATCTAGCTGAGCTACTGGAAGCTGGTCAGCGCACTTTCGCTGATGTTCAAGTGGGCAAAGCCTATTTGAGTGAACTGATGCGAGATAAGGCTTGTTTGGTGATTCTAGATGATGTGTGGCACGCAAAACACGCGGCTGCGTTTGACATATTGGGGCAGCGTTGCAAGATGTTACTCACAACACGCGACAGAAAGCTGGTTGAACAAATGGAGGCGGTTGAGTATCAGATGGATGTACTAAGCGATGAGCAGTCGCTGACACTGCTGACACAGTGGGCAAAACAGGAAGAAGAGCCGCTACCTGCCGAGGCGCATGATGTGGCCAAAGAATGCGGTAACTTGCCGTTGGCGTTGGCGATGATTGGTGCAATGGTACGGGCTAAGCCGAACCGTTGGGGTAATGTGCTGCATAAGCTCCGCAACGCTGACCTGGAAAAAATCCGGCATCAATTTCCTGATTATCCCTATCCAGACCTGCTGAAAGCGATTCAGGTTAGTGTGGAGGCATTAGAGCCAGATACCCAAAAGCGCTATCTGGATTTTGCTGTCTTCCCAGAAGATACGCCAATTCCTGAAGCTGTGTTACAGACATTTTGGGAACCGGAAGGGCTAGATGAGTATGACACCCAAGACGTGTTGGATTTGCTGGTGGAGCGATCGCTAGCTAGCCGGGATGACAAAGGAAAATTGAGCTTGCATGACCTTCAGTTTGACTATGTGCGAAAGCAAACTAGCGATTTGTCTGCGTTGCACAACCGATTTTTGAGCGCTTACGCCGCGCATTGCTCGAATGGCTGGCATACTGGCTCAAACGATGGCTATTTTTTTGAATATTTGGCATATCACATGACTAAAGCTGAACGAAAAGAGGAATTGCGAAAGCTTTTACTTGATTTCAAATGGCTACAAGCAAAGCTGGAAGCTACCGATGTCTACTCTTTGATTGCTGATTTTGATTTACTGCCAGATGATGCAAGCTTACGTCTTGTGCAGGGGGCAATTAAGTTAGCGTCTCACATTATTGTGCAAGATAAATCACAACTAGCAAGCCAACTGACTGGTCGTTTATTATCGATTGAGTCTCCGGATATTCAATCTTTTTTAGAGTTGATAAAGCAGGAAAGATCTGAACCTTGGTTGCGTCCTTTTACCTCTAGTATGCTTTCACCAGGCGGTTCGTTGATATATAGTATAAAAAATAGTGCAATACCGTTATTAGCAGTGGTACCTGGTAGTCAAAATATTATTTTTATCTCAAATAACAAAACCTTAAAAATACTTAATTTACGAACATTTGCCGAACCAATCACTGTTACTATCCATAATGATATTGCTACTACTACATCATCTGAGGAAATCTCTTCTCTTAATGAATTAGATATTTTTTCACTTGCAACTACTCAAGATGGTCGATGCGCTATCACTGGCTTACGTAATGGCAACCTTGTAGTGTGGGAGATTGATAGCGGATTAGAACAATTTACCTTGAGCGGTCACACAGATATAGTTAGCACAGTAGCAGTTACACCAGAGGGAAAATATACGATTTCTGGTTCTTGGGATAAAAAGCTCAAAATTTGGTGCTTAGAAACCAAGAAAGAACTACATACATTTGAGGGACATAAGGATGGTGTTACAGCCGTAACTGTCACTTCAGATGGACATTACGCTATTTCTGGTTCCAGGGATAAAACTCTCAAACTTTGGGATTTAGAGAACAAGAAGGAAGTACATACATTTGAGGGTCATAGAGATAGCATTGAATCTGTAACCGTTACTCCAGATGGGATCTATGCTATTTCTGGCTGTAGGGATGGAACTATCAAAATATGGGACTTAAAAAATAAGAAGGAATTATATACCATTGAGAGTGGTGTCGATTATATCGGTGGCGTTGAAGCAGTGACAGTTACTCTTGATGGATGTTATCTTATTTTTAATTCTAATAACTATACTTTAAAAGTCTGGGACTTAGTAAATAATAAAGAATTTCACACTTTACAAGGTAGTAATGATTTTATTAGAGTAGTTACGGTTACTCCAGATGGAAAATATGCTATTTCTGGTTCTGAAAGAGAAATACAAGTATGGGATTTAAAGAGTAAAAAGAAATTTTCTTCTTCTCATAATGGAAGTTCGGTGGATGCTATAAAACTATCGTTAGATGGTCGTTGTGCCATCTCTATGTCACAATACGCATCAGGTATTATGCTCAAATCATGGGATTTAGCAAGTGGAGCAGAGCTTAACGTTTTAAGTAAAAAAAATACTGATAAAGGAATTAGCCTTTCTATACCTGGGTATGAGGACGTTGAGCCAATTTTAACAGAGAGTTTCCATTATATTGCTCTTGCTTCAGACAATAAAACAATAGTAGTATTCGACTTGCAAAAGGGGACAGAAATACTGCTAAAGGGTCACACAGAATATATTTATGCAGTGGCAGCAACACAAAATGGGCAGCGTGCTGTTTCGGTTGCAGACGACTGTAGTCTAATAGTGTGGGACATAGAGAGCGGAAAGGCGATTGCCAAGTTTATTGGTGATAGTTTCTTACTTTCTTGTGCTATTTCTCAAGATGGATTAACCATTGTTGCAGGTGATTGGTCAGGGTGGGTACATTTCCTACGCTTAGAAGGAGTATGATGCAGTAAATTATGGAAAGTTAAAATCGCATCTTCCCCAACATAAAGCGCGATCGCATCCTCGTCCCACCACAACCAAAGAGCGATCGCATTCTCCACTTCCACAACAAGCGCGATCGCACCCTCCCCAATACCAAAGCGCGATCGTATTCTTCCTAATACCAAAGCGCGAGCGCATTCTCCACTTCCACAACAAGCGCGATCGCATTCTCCACTTCCACAACAAGCGCGATCGCATCCTCCCCAATACCAAAGCGTGATCGCATTCTTCCTAATACCAAAGCGCGATCGCATTCTCCACTTCCACAACAAGCGCGATCGCATCCTTCCCAATACAAAGCGCGATCGCATTCTCCCCAATACTAAAGCGCGATCGCATCCTCCCCAATACCAAAGCGTGATCGCATTCTCCCCAATACTAAAGTGCAATCGCATTCTCCCAATACAAAGCGCGATCGTTTGATTCTAATTCTTTGACACTTTTAGATCGCAAACCCCAAAACAACATTTAAGCTAAAGCGAATCTGTTCCCAGTATTCTTCCTCTAGCACACCTACCAAACCCAAAACGCGACGATGATCGACAGCACGAATTTGCCCGACATCAATAAAACGGTCTTGGTCTAATCCATTAGAGGATGTTGCTTTGACATTCACAACGTAGGGGGCTTCTTTATTTCCCGGTCGAAACGGCATCACAATTGTTAGAAGTCCATACTGGTTCATGATGTCATTTTGCACAATCAAGCAAGCGCGGGTTTTTTGTGCTTCAGCCCCTACGGTTGGATCGAGTGTTACCCAACGGATTTCTCCCCGCCGATAAGTTAAATTACTCGCTGGCATTAATGCCATCCCCAGCTACACTATCCCAAGCTGAAATTGCAGCTTGGTACTCTGGATCTTTAGCATCCTGTTGGAGGGCGGTAATCATTTGTGCCTCGAGAATCCGGCGGCGGTGTTCTGCCAGCAAATCGTTAATATAGGCGCTGCGGTTGCCTTTTGCCTGCCGATCTACAAATCGCAGGATGTCATCTTCTAAAGAGATTGTGACTTTCTGCATAAGTATGAGTTTTGGGTATGGTAATTTCATCATACTTAAAATTGTCCTCGTTCATCTCAGGTACCGCGTGTGAACCGAACAGAACAAACCAAGTAAAGCGCATCTTCTCCAGCACAAAGCGCGATCGCATCCTCCCCAATACTAAAGCGCGATCGCATCCTCCCCAACACAACAAGCGTGATCGCATTCTCCACTTCCACAACAAGCGCGATCGCATCCTTCCCAATACAAAGCGCGATCGCATCTTCCTCTAGCCAGCTCTTGTAAAATGAGAAAATCTGATAACCCTTACAGGTTAAAACCGTGACACCAAGTTCACAAGACACGGACGTTGAGATCAGAGAATTTCCGATTCATCTGCGGGAAGGAGGGGAAATTACCGTTCCCCAGCTGCTGCAAGATCACCTCAACTTAAGGGAAGGAGATATGCTGACGCTGCTGCAAGTAGGCGATATAGTCTTGCTTACCCCCAAACAGCCCCAAGTTCCCCAACTAGCCGATAAAATCACAGCCATCATGGAAGATGAAGGCGTAGGCTTGGCTGAATTGCTAGAAGGATTACAAGCAGAACGCGAAGCAATCTGGCAAGAGCAACAAGATGCGTAGAGTCTTTGCTGACTCAAGTATTTTAATTGCTGGAGCAGGGTCTCGCACTGGAGCCAGCCGTGCTGTGCTAACAATGGCTGAAATAGGATTATTTAAGCTGGTCATCTCCCAGCAAGTATTAGATGAGTGCGAACTGACAAGTCAGCGCTTCGCTATCGCAACCTCCGCAAAAAATTACCCACCGCTCAGCCAATTTTTGCACAACTTCTGAGTGCTATCGATCCTGAAATTCGACCTAACCCACCGTCAGAAGAATCGGCTCGATGGACAGCTATCATCGAAGCAAAAGATGCTCCAATTTTGGCTGCTGCTGTACTGGCAAATGTCGATCGTCTGTTAAGTTTAAACACCAAAGATTTTACCCAGGAAGTCGCTGGACAGAGTGGGCTGATTATTCAGACTCCCGCCGATTTCATCCGAGAAATTCGCGCAATTGTAGAAAGGGGTTTGCAGTAGACTCTCTATTAAACTGGGTGAAAGGACGCGATCGCATTCTTCCCAAAACCCGAAGCGCGATCGCATCCTTCCCAATACAAAGCGCGATCGCATCCTCCCCAATACCAAAGCGCGATCGCATCATCAAAGGTAATTGGTAAGGTAGCGATCGCCGATGGTCGGTTAACCGGACTAGGTGAATCGCTAATTCTATGAGCAAAGTAATAGTAGGCACGAGTATATGAGGTAATAATGCAATCCACAGTTGAAGAACTAGCTACGCAACTGCCGCCATTAATTCCCCGCGAGATTCTTTTTGGCAACCCAGAAAGAACCAGTCCGCGACTCTCACCGGATGGCAAATATCTAGCATACATTGCTCCGGACACTCAGAATGTCTTACAGGTATGGCTGCGGACAATTGGAGAAGAAGGCGATCGCCAGCTGACAGCTGACAAAAAGCGCGGTATCCGCATCTTCTTCTGGACTTACAACGCCGACCAGCTGATTTATATGCAAGACTCGGACGGCGACGAAAACTTCCACCTCTACTTGGTGAATATTCACTCCAATATTGTCCGCGACCTAACGCCATTTCAAGGCGTGAAAGCGCAACCTGTGGATTTTGACCACAACTTCCCAGATCAGATTTTGGTGGGGATGAACCTGAAAGACCCCCAAAAGTTTGACGTTTATCGCGTCAATCTGAACAATGGTGCAGTTGAGTTGGATTCGGAGAACCCTGGTAACATAGTCAGCTGGACGGCTGACGCTGACTTCCAGATCCGTGCAGCTACAGCAGCAACTCCCGATGGTGGTTCTGACCTGTTATTCCGGGAAACCACACAAGGCAGCTGGGACACTCTGCGTCACTGGGGGCCAGATGATGAGGGCGGCGCAGTCAGCTTTTCTGCTGATAACAAAACCCTTTATATTGAAGGCAGTCACGATGCCAATGCTGCGCGTTTGCTTGCCTTGGATTTGGCTACCCGCGAAGAAAAGGTGATTGCGGAAGATTCTGAATACGATGTTGGCGGGATAGTTATACACCCAACTACGCGAGTTATTCAGGCAGTTTCCTTCTATAAAGATAAACAAGAGTGGCGAGTGCTTGACGAAAGCATCGCTGCTGATTTTAAAGCGATCGCGCAAGTGCGTCCAGGTGAGTTCAGCATTTCCTCCCGCGACCTTGCAGACAAAAACTGGCTAGTCGCTTATCTCACCGACGATGGCCCTGTCTACTACTACGTCTATAACCGCGAAACCAAAACCAGCACATTCCTATTCAGCAACAAACCCAAACTCGAAGGGTTGCAACTTGCATCAATGCAACCTGTCTCCTTCGAGGCGCGAGACGGCTTGACTATCCACAGCTACCTGACGACACCTGTGGGGATATCTGCCCAAAACTTACCAACAGTGTTGCTTGTCCACGGTGGCCCTTGGGCGCGGGATACTTGGGGTTACGATCCGCAAGCGCAATGGTTGGCTAACCGGGGTTATGCGGTGCTGCAAGTCAACTTTCGCGGTTCGACTGGCTACGGCAAAGCTTTTGTCAATGCTGGTAATCGCGAATGGGCTGGTAAAATGCACGATGACTTGATTGATGCCGTTAACTGGCTGGTGCAACAAGGCATCTCTGACCCCCAAAAGGTTGCCATTATGGGCGGTTCCTACGGCGGTTACGCAACGCTGGTAGGATTGACTTTCACGCCGTATGTATTTGCCTGCGGTGTGGATATTGTTGGGCCGAGTAACCTAATTACGCTGATGCAAAGTATCCCGCCTTACTGGGAACCCCTGAAGGCGAATTTCTACCATCGCGTGGGTAACTTAGAGACAGAAGAGGAGTTTCTGAAGACGCGATCGCCTTTATTTTTCGTTGACCGCATCGAGAAGCCTTTACTAATTGGACAAGGTGCTAACGATCCGCGAGTTAAAGAAGCAGAAAGCGAACAAATTGTCAAAGCGATGCAACAAGCTGGTAAACCAGTAGAATACGCCCTCTATCCCGACGAAGGACACGGTTTTGCCCGTCCAGAAAATCGGTTACATTTTTATGCGATCGCTGAGGAATTCTTAGCCAAATACTTAGGCGGTCGTTGCGAACCCTTGGGAGACATTCCCGGTCATTCAGGTGTGCTAAATCCAAGTCAAAATTAAACGAAAAGGTTCGCTAAGGTAAACGAAAAGGTTCGCAGAGGGTTACTTAGCGAACCTTTTCGTTTAAACTTCGATAATTCTCCCCTCTGGCATAACTTGAAAGACTGCCAAAACGTCTTTTCACTGTTGTACATTCGCCCCTTTCTATATTTATTCGAGGCATCCATTGTAGCTAAATCTACTTCATCCCAATGTGGCTCAAAATCCCCCACTTGCAAAACAAAAGCTAACTTTTTCTGAAAGCTAGATTCCTAACTTTTTTACAGTCCCAGCATCGTATACATATCACGTGAACATCTCCCACAACGCCAAAAAAATATTTTGGCATGAACTGGGCATTTTAAAAAGGCAAAAGGGTAAATAATTTTTAAGCCTAAGGTACGCAGAGGTTCACATTTTCGTTACGCGAAGTTATTAGTTATATTCTGCTAAAACAGTTCTGGATCAATTCTTTAACCTTCGATTTATCAGAGGAGAAAGCGATAGCCGCAAGGTGCAACATCGCTTCTTTTTCCACCATATCAACAGTGGATATACAATAAGTTTAGTCTGAAGAAAGCGGGTGTTCCTTATGGATTCTGCAATTACCCCACAAAACCTGGATCTGGAAGACCTGGATCTAAACCTACCCGACCACACGCAATTGCCAGGTTCAGATGGTAAATTTGTGAAAAATCTGCAAGAACATCCCCAAAGCATACTACTAACTGACTCAATTCAACCCGTCCTCAAACAGCGCCATCCTGACGGACATTATTGTATTGGTCAGGATTCTGGCATATATTGGCGCTTGACCGCGCCACCTGAAAATGGTGCAGAAGCACCTGATTGGTTTTATGTGCCAAATGTACCGCCAACTCTCAATGGTCAGATGCGGCGTTCTTATGTGATGTGGAAAGAAATCGTTGCGCCTTTAATAGTTTTAGAGTTTGTATCTGGTAACGGGGAAGAAGAACGGGATAAAACCCCCATTACTGGAAAATTCTGGGTTTATGAGCAAGCGATTCGCGTTCCTTACTATGGAATTTACGAGATAGCAAAGGCAAGTATTGAGGTATATCGTCTCGTGGGGGACTCTTATGAACTTTTGCCTCCTAATGAAAGGGGACATTATCCCATCACTTCTTTAGGTGTGGAGTTAGGGATTTGGCAGGGGTTGTATCAGAATGTAACTTTGCCTTGGCTGCGCTGGTGGGATGCACAAGGTAGTTTCTTGCTGACAGGTGAAGAACGCGCTGAACAAGCAGAAGCTTTACTTGCTCGTTATCGGGAACGTTTTGGTGATTTGCCTATCTAGTTAGAGGTGTGGTGAATTTGTCAACTTACACAGACACAAAGATGGTACAGAGGTACACAGGGAATAATTCCATCCTCTGCGAACCTCTGCGTTAAAAAATAATTACGCTTCTTCTCGGAGTTTATCTGACACACCGCGCTCCTCTAATGTGGATGTGTCGTCGGATACTTCTTGACCAGAGGAAAAATTTCGCAACAGTCGCCGCATAATCTTACCAGAGAGACTTCTGGGTAAGGCATTGGAGAAGCGAATTTCACACTTTCAGGAGCGATCGCAATTAAATCTAAAGTTTTATTTATTACCAAATTCTTGAGGTTAAAATATTGCATAAACAAACAAACACGCGATCGCGCTTTCCCCTGTGCTGGCATTTTTATAGAGGAATCAGCTATGAACACCCAACGCTACACCCAGAAAAAAGCTTCTGCAAATTCCTCCACTACGCCAGCACCGACAGGACAGTTCGCGCCGCGTCCCTTTCCGGTTCAGACTAAAGCCGTCGAAGTAGCACCCGCAGAGCAAAATACACTAGATTCTCAAAGCAAAACTGGCCAAGACAAACCCATAGGCTTCGACTTCGCCAAGATATCAATATCTGCTCCAGGCAAATCAACACCGTCAGTCATTCAACCAAAATTTGCCTTTGGTCGCACGAAACCGGATGTGCAACGTCACTCTGAGGAAGAAGAACTTCAGATGAAACCGGATGTACAACGTCACTCTGAGGAAGAAGAACTTCAGATGAAACCGGATGTGCAACGTCACTCTGAGGAAGAAGACGAACTTCAGATGAAACCCCAGGTGCAACGCCAATCTGAGGAAGAAGACGAACTTCAGATGAAACCCCAGGTGCAACGCCAATCTGAGGAAGAAGAACTTCAGATGAAACCTCAGGTGCAACGCCACTCTGAGGAAGAGGAACTTCAGATGAAACCGGATGTAGAACGCCACTCTGAGGAAGAAGAACTTCAGATGAAACCTCAGGTGCAACGCCAATCTGAGGAGGAAGAGGAACTTCAGATGAAACCGGATGTGCAACGTCACTCTGAGGAAGAAGACGAACTTCAGATGAAACCGGATGTGCAACGCCAATCTGATGAAGAAGACGAACTTCAGATGAAACCGGATGTGCAACGATCTGGCAAAGGTGGCAGCTTCGATGCCAGCAACGACCTGGAAAGCCGGATAAATAGTCATAAGGGAGGCGGTAGCCCGTTACCCGATGCAGTGCGCTCGTTCATGGAACCCCGCTTTGGTCATAGCTTTGCCCATGTGCGAGTGCATACAGACAATGCAGCAGTGCAAATGAATCGGGAGTTGCACGCCCAAGCTTTTACTAACGGCAACCATATTTTCTATGGGCCCGACAAATCCCCCAGCCATTTAGAGTTGACAGCCCATGAACTAACCCACACAATTCAGCAGACGGGCGGGAGTAAACTGCAACGCCAAAGCGCCGACTGTCAATGTCAGTCTTGCACTTCAATTAGCCCAACAATCCAGCGTCAAATCGCTTTCAAACAGGCGGGCGGTACACAGGACTTCTTGGGTTCTAAATTAACCAGTCTGGTGCAGCGTCAGGGAGAAACAACCACTTGTAGCACAGGTTGTCAATGCTCTACGTGTAATAACGTTGCTCCAATTCAGCGTCAGGTAGAGGCGGGTTCTCATAGTTCTGGGTGCCAATGCTCTAGTTGCAATACCGCTAATTTGCCGATTCAAACCAAGCTCACTGTCGGGGCTGTGGGAGATCAATACGAGCAGGAAGCGGATCGGGTAGCGGCTGAAGTGATGAAAATGCCAGAACCCAAGCCGCCTGAGTCTATTCAACGCCACGAAGAAGAGGAATTGACTCAAACTAAACCAATTTGGAACTCAATTACACCTATTGTTCAAAAGCATGAAGAGAAAGACAAACTAGCGCAAACTAAGCCTGCCTCTGCTGCAAATACCCCAACAGTTCAGCAATCTGTCAACTCAGATGTGATTCAAAAACACTCTTCTTGGGAACACCAACTACTCGGTGATGCCAAACCCGATGAATTAGCCCAAATCGGAAGTTGGCAAAATTTGATAGACAAAACACGGCTGACAGGAACCTATGGGTGGAGAAAGCGTGAAATGGAAGAAGCAGAAGTGAACGTACCAGGGGTTGCTTCTCCGATTAAAAAAGGCAATGTTATGCACGTTCTTGCCCAAGAACTACAGCGCCTGAATGAATGGCAAAACAATCCTCCTAAAGAAGCCTCTTCTGGCGAAATCGATCCAAAATATCAAACGGTTCTTGTGTCGGGCGTTGCTGAATAATGGGAGGAATCAAGCAGGAATTGGGACATCCCAAAATCTCAAGTAGTGAAGTAACAAGCGGATTGAATGTCTCAGCATTTCTTCGGATTTGGAATAGC
>NZ_JACJOY010000112.1:0-63529 GCF_014695815.1 Trichocoleus sp. FACHB-6 | reverse complement strand
ATTTCTTGGTGAATTTGGTCTGTGGATTAATTGCAAGAATGCCATCAGCCTAAGAAGCCCTCTCTCAATATTAATGCGTTTTTCCTTCCTTCTGCTTAACCCGAACTCAGGTTGAGTAACTTTTTTCCTGTCGCCTCAAGGAAAGGAGAAATACTATTTTGAATTTTGATAGCTTTGATAAGGAGAAGGCATGATATGGCGTTTATCAGTTGGGTGGAATATATTGCCGTTCTGAGGTTCGCGCTTGGTAAAGACATAGCAATGCCATATCCCTACAGATGTATAGCACCCAACCCTGGAATTGTTATATTTCAGGTTGTAGTGGGGGAGCCATGCCTTCGCCTTTTTAAAAATGGCTTACGAGTACCATGTAACCTTGCCGTTGTCTAGTAGGGGAGGAAAGCTTGCGCGATCGCGTTGATCCCTAGAGAGTAAGAGATATAATTCAATCGTTTTGATAACTCCAACTTAACCCCTATCTTAATTTTATTGATAGATTAGTCTCCCCAAGAAAAATTCTATACATACCATTGGATCTTTCATTCATAAGCTAGGGTTGTAGGTTAACCATTCCTCTATTAAAGGTGATAAAGTTACATTTAACGCAGAGATACAGCAGAGTTGACTGACATCTAGCAGTTAACGCAACTGAATTTAGCAAACTTTTTTGAAGCTAATTGCCGCACACCTATAAGTAGGTTAGGGGCTAGCTTATAGCGACCAATTATTAATTGCAGTAAACCTTTGACCTCCACAGGAAATAGGGCTTTTCTGTATCTAATTGGCATAGCTGTTTGCGTTTAAAAAGCATCTTTTTAAGAAGTATCTGTTGCGTACAAAATCACAGGGAATCCATTCCGAGGAGATGTTATGAGCCAGTTTTCCAATCAAGTTTCCCGCCGCAAATTTCTCTTAACTGTTGGAGCATCTGCTGTAGGTTCTGTATTGCTAAAAGGCTGTTTAGGAAATCCCCCCGAACCGGGCGGCACTCAAGCACAGACAACTTCTGGTGCTGCTCCTGCTGCTAACATCAACCCAGAACAAGCGCCGGAAACTCCGAAAGTAAAACTAGGATTTGTCCCCATTGTAGAATCTGCTCCCCTAATTATTGCTCAAGAAAAAGGCTTCTTTGCTAAATACGGCATGACTGGAGTTGAACTTTCTAAGCAAGCTTCCTGGGGTTCCATGCGGGATAACACCGAGATTGGTTCAGCAGGTGGCGGTGTTGATGGCGGTCAATATCAGATGCCAATGCCGCATTTGATTACTGAAGGTATTATCACCAAAGGTAATCAAAAAATTCCCATGTACTTACTGGCTCAGTTGAATACTCATGGGAATGGAATTGCCGTTGCCAGCAAGCATCTAGGGAAAGAAATTTCCTTGAAAATGAACGGCGCAACTGCATTCTTCAATCAACTGAAATCAGCAAACACTCCGTTTACAGCCGCCCATACTTTTCCCCAAGTTAACCAAGATTTCTGGATTCGCTACTGGTTAGCAGCAAACGGCATTGACCCAGATGCTGATATGAAATTAATTCCCGTACCCTCGGCTCAAACTGTCGCCAACATGAAGACGGGGACGATGGATGCTTTCAGTACAGGCGACCCCTGGCCCTATCGAATTGTTAAAGATAAGATTGGCTTCATGGCGGCATTAACCGCAGAAATGTGGAAAAATCATCCTGAAGAATACTTGGCTTTAAGAAAAGATTGGGTTGACAAAAATCCCAAGGCAACTAAAGCGATTTTGAAAGGTATCATGGAAGCACAACAGTGGTTAGATAATTTTGATAACCGGAAAGAAGCAGTACAAATTCTCGGTTCACGGAATTATTTCAACCTTGCACCAGAAATCCTTGAAAACCCAATGATGGGTAAATACGATATGGGTGATGGTCGCGTTATTGACGATAAATCAATGGCACCTTATTACTGGAAAGATGAGAAAGGTAGTGTTTCTTATCCCTACAAGAGCCACGATCTTTGGTTTATCACAGAAAGCGTCCGCTGGGGCTTTTTGCCTGAATCTACATTGGCAAATGCTAAAACCATTATTGATAAAGTCAATAGGGAGGATATTTGGAGAGAAGCTGCCAAAGAAGCAGGAATTGCTGCTGCTGACATTCCGACAAGTACATCTCGTGGCGTTGAAGAATTTTTTGATGGTGTCAAGTTTGACCCAGAGAATCCCACAGCTTACCTGCAACAACTGAAAATCAAGAAAGTGAAAGCTTAGTCTGTTGTCAGCCGCTAGTTGATAACAAACAACAGACAACGGACAAAAAACAGTAGACCAATTACTAATTACCAATTACCCAACTTTAGGAGAAGACTGTCCATGACAACGCTACAAAGACGCGCTTCAACTACTTCCCAGAACGCCTGGTTATCCCGCCTGAACAAGCAATTTCCCGATCTGATACCGCCAATTATAGCGCTCGCTATCTTCCTCCTCGTGTGGCAGCTGTTTTCTTGGACTCCGGGTGCGACACTACCAGGCCCCATTCAGGTTATCAAAGACACTTGGATACTGATTCTGTATCCCTTTTATGACAAAGGTGGTACAGACAAAGGTTTGTTTTGGCAGATTCTCGCTAGTTTACAACGGGTGGCTATTAGTTACACCTTAGCAGCGATTATTGGTATTGCCTTGGGCATCTTGATTGGTACAAATAAAATGATGTCCAAAGCTTTAGATCCCCTCTTCCAGTTATTGCGAACTGTACCGCCTCTAGCTTGGGTGCCAATTTCTTTGGCAGCATTGCGCCAAAACGAACCAGCCGCCCTTTTCGTAATTTTTATCACCGCAATCTGGCCTATCTTGATTAATACAGCCGTGGGAGTGAAGCAAATCCCTCAAGATTACAACAACGTCGCCAAAGTTTTGCAGCTTTCACGGAAAGAATACTTCTTCAATATTCTCATTCCTGCTGCTTTACCCTACATTTTCACAGGTTTGAGAATTGCAATCGGTTTGGCTTGGTTGGCAATTATCGCAGCAGAAATTGTGATGTCCGGGATTGTCGGGATTGGCTTCTTTATCTGGGAAGCTTATCAGAATAACGCAGTTAGTGAAGTTATCTTGGCTTTAATCTACATCGGTGTTGTTGGTCTGCTGCTAGATAAAGCGATGGCTTGGATCGAAACGCGGATTGTACCGGAAGGACAAAAGTAACTAATGGCTAATAGCTAATGGCTAATTGCAATTAGCCATTAGAAACTGACAACTAGCAAAGCATAAAGGACAAGTAGATGAGCGTTTTTGTTGCCGTTGACCAAATTGATAAGGTGTTTTCGTTAACCGGAGGTGGCACCTATGTCGCCCTCAAGGGAATTGACCTCCAGATAAAAAAGGGAGAATTTGTTTCTCTAATTGGTCACTCCGGTTGTGGTAAATCCACTTTGTTAAACATGGTGGCAGGTTTAGATTTGCCAACGGAAGGTGTAGTGACGTTGGAAGGACAACGCATTACTAAACCTGGCCCTGACCGGATGGTAGTATTCCAAAATTATTCGCTATTACCTTGGCGCACTGTACGAGAAAATATTGCGTTAGCTGTCAACTCGGTGATGAAAGATTTACCAGCCGGGGAACGCAAAGCAATCGTCGAGCAGCATATTGATATGGTAGGGTTGCGTCATGCTGCCGATAAGCCACCAGCTCAATTATCGGGTGGAATGAAACAAAGGGTAGCGATCGCTCGTGCATTAGCAATTCGTCCCAAGTTACTGCTACTCGATGAACCGTTTGGTGCATTAGATGCGCTGACGCGGGGTAACTTGCAAGAACAGCTGATGAGAATCTGCGAAGAAAACCAAGTTACCGCCGTTATGGTGACTCACGATGTTGATGAAGCGGTGCTGTTGTCTGACCGAATTGTAATGCTGACCAACGGCCCAGAATCCAAGATTGGTCAAATTCTGGAAGTTGATATTCCTCGTCCCCGCAAACGGATGGAAGTCGTAGAACATCCCAGCTACTACAGCTTGCGGAGTGAGATGATTTATTTCCTCAATCAGCAGAAACGGATTAAGAAAATTCGGGCGAGGAAGACGACAGCGATCGCGCGTCACGGACTAGAAAAAGTTAATCTCGATATTGGCTTCTTACCCCTAACCGCTTGTGCGCCTCTAGCGATTGCTAAAGAAAAAGGCTTCTTTACCAAGCATGGACTCGATGAAGTCAACCTAATGCGCGAAACCAGCTGGCGCGGAATCACCGACGGCATGACTGGCGGATATTTGGATGCTGCCCAGATGCCTTCCGGAATGCCCCTCTGGTTAACTCTGGGAGGTCATGAGAACCGCCCCGTTCCGGTCGTTACGTCCCTGACCATGACCCGTAACGGCAACGCCATCACCCTCGCCAAGCACTTCTACGAGGAAGGCGTGTACACCTTATCAGATTTTAAAGATTACCTGCGTCGCACTCCCGGTCAGCACCGGATGGGAATGGTGCATCCCAGTTCCATGCACAACTTACTGCTGCGTTATTGGCTAGCAGCGGGTGGCATTGACCCCGACCGCGACGTATCTCTAAAAACTATCCCTCCCGCCCAAATGGTCGTGGATTTGCAAGCCGGAACGATTGACGGTTACTGCGTCGGGGAACCGTGGAATCTCCGCGCCGCCGAGGAAGAAATTGGCTTTACGATTGCGACCGACTTAGAAATTTGGCTGGGACACCCAGGTAAAGTTCTCGGCGTTCGGGAAGACTGGGCAGCAGCTTATCCTAACACCCACATTGCGTTAGTGAAAGCTCTCTTGGAAGCTTGCAAATACTGTGCAGATCCGGCGAATGCCCAAGAAATTCGGGAGATTTTGGCACGGCGGGAGTATGTAAGTACCGATTTGGCTTATATCCAGATGGGAGAACCAAACTACTCTGCCTGTAGCTTAGAGCATCCGATGCGCGAGTATGCCCATCACCAGTTTTACGGCGAAGGTGGTGTCAACCGCCCCAGTCGCACCGAGCAACTTTGGATTATGACACAACTGGCTCGTTGGGGCGATACTCCTTTCCCCAGAAATTGGGTAGAAATTCTGGAACGAGTCTGTCGAGTTGGTGCGTTTAGCACAGCAGCGCGAGAACTGGGTCTTGATATTAGTTACACTCGCGGCCCAATTCAACTGTTCGATGGCACTCCCTTTAATGCCGATGACCCGATAGCCTACCTCAACAGTCTGGCAATTAAGCAGGATTTTTCAGTTGCGGAAGTTGTCATCGATTCAAGGACGAAGACAGCAGCTTAAAGAAAGCCAAAAGGCAAGAACAAAGAATTTCCTGTTTTTACTCTTGCCTTTTAGTGATTCTCTCAAATGCTTCTCTTAAAGCTATCTCTCCTCTGCGTTTTCTAGACCTCTGGCAAAAGTCAGCCCTGAAATAAATTTCGGGCTGAACGCCAAAGTTAGCTTTAGCTAACTGGCAGACATTTTCAGCCCGTTTTAACGGATTTTAGCTTTAAGCCTGTAGCTTGCTTCTCGCTTTGTGAGGACTTTAGTTCAAGGCATTTAGGCAAGAGGTCTTGTGTATCTGAAGCGGTTCGTTATCTGGTAATTTAAGCTTACAAGCTGAGTAAGTAAGCGAAACAATCCCACCCTACTCCTAACTCTTCAACAGCCATGCAAGCCTTCAACTTTCAAACCTCAACTTCTTTAACTCAAAGCTCAAAACTCAAAACTCAAAAGTCCCCTAGTTCACCGTTTTTGGTGATTGAGAACGTCTCCAAAGTTTATCCAACGCCAAAAGGCCCTTACACGGTATTGGAAGACGTGAATCTCACCGTACAGCAAGGCGAGTTTATCTGCCTCATCGGTCACTCTGGCTGTGGTAAATCGACACTGTTGAATATGGTGTCGGGTTTCAATACGCCCAGCAGCGGCGAGGTGCGGGTTGGCTCTAAGCGCATCACCCAACCAGGGCCAGACCGCATGGTAGTATTCCAGAATTACGCTTTGTTGCCTTGGCGGACTGCGTTTGAAAACATATACCTGGCGGTTAACGCAGTTTATCCTAATAAGCCGGAAGCTGAAAAAAGGGCGATTGTAAGAGATCATCTAGCGATGGTGGGACTCACAGAAGCTGCTGACAAAAAGCCGCCCCAACTATCCGGCGGGATGAAACAGCGGGTAAGTATTGCCCGTGCTTTGGCGATTCGTCCCCAAGTCTTAATTCTAGATGAGCCTTTTGGAGCGTTGGATGCAATTACCAAGGAAGAATTACAGGAAGAACTGCTGAAAATTTGGAACGACAACCGGGCGACGGTGTTGATGATCACTCACGATATTGATGAGGCTCTATTTCTAGCAGATCGATTGGTGATGATGACGAATGGGCCTCATGCTAAAATTGGCGAAGTGCTGGAAATTCCTTTTCCGCGTCCGCGCGATCGCGCTCGCATTATGGAAGATCCGCAATACTATAAGCTGCGGAATCACGCTCTGGATTTTCTCTACAACCGCTTCGCTCACGACGACGAATAAAGCAAAAGGCAAAAGGAAAAATAGCGCCTTTTTTTCCTTTTGCCTTTTAGCGCGTTAATTATAAAAAATACTAACGCTTTTAAAACAATCTCAATGGTGTGTCTATAAAAAGAGACTAGCAAAATGCGGATAGGTAAAAAGCTAACAAAACAACTCAGAGCAGCTTCCAAAGATGAAAACTTTCTGCACGGGCTGGAAAATATAGAAGGCATAGTTTCCAAGGTTCTTTCAGTTGCTATGATCTTAGTTATCCTAGTGTCAATTTGGAATCTAGGACTTTCTTTGGTACAAATGCTGATTGGTCAACCAGATGAGCCTTTTACTAAAACATTGTTCAAAATATTCGGATTATTTTTGAACGTTTTAATTGCTCTTGAAATTTTAGAGAATATCACTGCATATCTAAAAAAGCACGTTATTCAAGTTGAGTTAGTTATTGTTACTTCTATAATTGCCGTTGCTCGAAAAATTATTATTCTAGATTTGGAAAAAACATCAGGGGTTGACATAATTGGGTTGGGAATTGCCCTATTATCTCTTTCAATTAGTTATTGGATTATTCGTTACATGAACGCCAAATAGCATACGGAATAAGGCAGATTGGGGACTCGTGACTGGGGACTGGGAAGAGGAAACAGTTGCATTCGGGAGCATCCCAATGCTTGTAAAAACGCCGGATGACTAACGCCATACGCCTCAACCTATACAGGTTGAGGATTTTTCGCTTTAAGTGAACTTTATTTCCTAGCCCCCAGTCCCCAGTCCCTAGCCCCAGCCCCCACCATAAATCCCTACTTAGTGGGATCTGTTACCTTGACTACTATGTTAAAACTGAAAATAATGTACCTGGCACTGCTGCGAGATTTCTTGGATACCGGCTACAGACAAGGCTAACCGCCGTATCTAAAATTTGAAATTGCTACTGGCATCTGCTTGAGTGCTTTGATGTTTGTTTGGACTGAATGGGATAAAACTATTTATCGGCTGGTACAAGACAACCGCAGTAGGCACCCAACACCCAATACCTAACACCCAATGCGCCTGAGATTTTCTCAAGATATTAAGTCTCTGCTTGAGAGGTTAGCCAATCAGCCGCTAACCCTAGCAGACATTCTGGCAGAAACCTCTGAACGAGGGTTTAGCCTGGTTATCGGCTTACTCACTCTGCCGTTTCTGTTTCCAATGCCGCCTGGATTTACCGTAGTTTTAGGTAGCGGTAGCTTACTGTTAGCGCTACAAATGGCTTTTGGATGGCGTTCTCCTTGGCTACCGAAACGAATTCGTCAGTTCAAATTTCCTCGCTGGTTTATTCTGCAACTGTTGAAAAACCTGCAACGAGTCACAGGTATGCTAGAAAAATTGACTCGTCCCCGTTTTCGTCGGGTGGCAGAGAATCCCCAAGCGTGGCGATTGAATGGATTGTGTATTGCTTGGCTGACGGTGTTGTTGATGTCACCCATCCCGTTGACTAATCCGATTCCCGCAGTTGGCATTTTGTTGTTTGTCGTTGCCACTTTGGAAGCTGATGGTTTTTTGATGTGCGTCAGCTATGGGTTAACTGGGGCGATTACTTTGTTCTTTGTATTCATTGCAGGCACGTTTTGGCAAGCGTTTAGTCTGTTTATGCAACAATTTCTTCAGCAGTAGAAAATCAAAATAAATAAATATTGCTTTGTTAAAATGTATTAAGCAATGCTGGCAACAATCGGCTTTAAATGCGCTTATTCATGCAGAATCCTCCCTACACTCCGCCTTGGCTGCTAAGAAATGGTCTATCGATGACTCTCTACACTGCTTTGCAGGCAGGTAAGGAATGGGAAAAGACTACTGTAGACCCGGAACCACCTTATCGAGAAACAGTTTTTACAGGTGCGGGTAACGTGCCAATTTTTGGCTGGGTGGCGATTCCAGAAAAGGCGCACAGTACAATTGTTGGCACTTATGGCATTACGGGCAGTTTGGATAACCAGTGGTTTCTAAGACTGCTGGGACGCAAAGCATTTGCCCAAGGTTATGCAGTGGTACTTTTTGACTGGAGGGCGCACGGCAAAACAGCAGAGTTGTCTCCTACCTTAACTTCTGATGGTTTGTACGAGGGGGAAGATTTTGTCCGGATTGCGGCGACGGCGAAGGGAATGGGTTGTCCGGCACCGTTTTGGTTTACGGGGTATTCTTTAGGGGGACAACTGGCACTGTGGGCGGTAAAAGCTGCACAGGAGTTAACGAAGGAAGGTCAGGATTTAGGGTTGCAGGAAGAGGAAATTGGGGGCGCGGCAGTTATTTGTCCGAGTTTGGATTCTAACCGTTCGCTGTCTTATTTAGTGAAAGATCCCTTGGGCAGATATTTAGAACAAGCGATCGCACGAGAATTGAAAAAACTGGCGATTCGGATGTATGATGCTCATCCTGGGGCAATAGACCCCGCAGCAATAGAACGGGCTAATAGTATTTGGGGTTTTGATAACGAACTGGTAATCGGACGCTTGGGCTTTCCCTCGGTGGAGGCCTATTATGACGCTAGCAGTGCATTACACATATTGCCTCACCTGCAAAAACCAACTTTGATTTTATATGCTGCCGATGATCCAATGTTCGATCCGTCAATTGTGGCAGATTTGAAGAAGGAAAGCGATCGCAATCCTAACATCCACTTACTGCTAACTCAATACGGTGGTCATGTCGGCTACATCAGCAGTCGAGAATGTCAGCATCAAGCAAAAGATCCTGATCCTTGGTGGGCGTGGAATCGAATTTTAGAGTTTTTTAAGCTACGGTAAGTTACCAAACCGGGTAGCAAAGTTGGAATTTCGTGTTGGAGACAAAGCACGCGCCTTAAGAATTGCTGCTGTCAAAAAGGCATAGGATAGCACTCCCACGACTGCTAACAGCAAACCGCTGACAGATCCTGTAGCGTTCCAGAGGGCATGGAGTCCAGATGCGGTGAAATAGCCTACTACTAAAATTGTCCAACGCTTACTAGGTTTGAGCGCACTTAATCCAATGAAATACCCAAAATAGCCACTATAAGCCATGTGTCCTGCCACTGAGCCTAAAATACGGGGAATTAGAAGTTGCAATCCTACCAATTCTCCCGCCCCTTCCCCAGCTTGCAGCGTGATGTTTTGAATAATATTGGGAACGTACTGTCCCAGGGTTTCCAACAGGGTGAAGCCGACTGCGGAAGCCGTTCCTAGCAGAATACCATCCAGGGGTTCCCAAACTCCGATGCGATCGCGCCACTTCTTAGAAGGAAGCCTGCGTCCAATTAAATACAATGCCAGCACTGGCAACGCCTTCAGCAATTCTTCCATCAACCCTGCGCCGAAAAACATTCGCACAAGTAGACTGGGAAATTCGCTAAAGCTTACCTGTTCGGCACCTCTAAGTATTGTATCCACGTCCCCAGGCAGGATAACGCGAAAAACATAGATAAATCCTAGTAACAGCGGACTGACGAGAATTAAGGCGGTAGTTGAAGCTGAAAACAGTAGCACCCACCACGGCTTATGTTTGCCGCAAAGTTGGTAGACAAAATAATAAGCCGCCCCAGCCAGATAAGATGCCAGCACCAGATTAAATACTATTGGTGTCCCTACGGCGGCGAACAGCAAGATTACAAATGCGACTGTGAGAATGCCTGGTACCAAGTAAGCTTTTTTAGTTAAATCTCTTCCTGTGGAAAGGATGGGAAATAACTGGGTAAAAGTTACCCCCTCTGGCTGAGGTGGCGGTGGCGTTACTGACACAATTACTGCCTTGGTCTGAAGTTGCGGCGGCGGCGTTACTGGTGGCGAGGACAGTTGAGTTTTGACAGAGGCAACTTGGTACTCAAACATGAATTCGGCACCGTTTTGCCCTAACATAATGCGATCGCCTGACAGCAATTTTTGCCATCCCTGCAAGCGTGTCCCATTTACATAAGTGCCATTGGCACTATTCATGTCGCATATTTCCCAGCCTACTGATGCGCCTCCCGACTGCGAGAGAGGACGAATAGTGGCGTGCCGACGGGATACAATACCGTGCTGGGTCGAATCTAAGACAATTTGACAACTTGGTTCGCGCCCTATCGTTACTTCCCGATTTCCAGGTAGCGCGTAAGGCGGCAAAGGCGTAGTAGTGGCACCGCTGGACAGTAGCCGGAGAAACCCATTTGCGTAACTCTGACCAGTCATTTTTTAGAGATTGGGAGAAAGCGTTAGCGATTAGCTTAGCAATTACCGCTGATTATCGAGTAGGGTTCTGGCAAAAATTACAAGGCGACTAAAGTTGCGGCTAACGATAAAAACGATAAAAAGGTGTGGAGACGCTGGATACAACATCTCCACACCTTTATCATGAATTTTGGTTTGCATCTCGAACGGCGGCATAGAATAGAAATCCCACTAAGGGAATGCTGGCAGCCAGAATAATTCCCGTAGTCAGACTACCCAGCCGGGGGTCTCCAGAAGCAAGTTCAAAGACGGAACCAACAGCTGCTATCCCTGCTACGCACGAACCAAGCAAAAATACACCACTTTTCGGAGTCATCATGACGGAATACTACCATCCCTTGGGTGCGGGATTGACAGCTTGAGCCGAGAAGCCGTGCTTTTTCAACTCTTCATTCAACACCAAAGCATTGTCTACGCGGTCAACAAATAGCACCCCATTCAGGTGATCCATCTCGTGCTGAATGGCGCGGGAAAGCAGCCCAGTTGCTTTCATACTACGCGGACGGCCCTGTTCGTCTTTGTAAGTGACTTCAACCATTTCCGGGCGCTTCACGTCGATATAAACGCCAGGAATAGAAAGACAGCCTTCTTGAAACATACACAAGTCGCGCCCGAATTTCTTGATAGTCGGGTTAATCAACACTAAAGGCTGATTAGCGGCGTTATCTGGTTCGGTGTCAATGACAATCAGCTGTTTGTGCACTGCTACTTGGGGGGCTGCCAAACCGATGCCATCTGCGCTGTACATGGTTTGCAGCATTTCCCGCACGAGTTGCCGAATTTCGTTGTCTACCTTGGCAATACGTTTGGCAGGGTGACGCAGGACGCGATCGCCCATATAGTGAATCTCTAAAGGCGGTTTTTCTAACTTTTTCTTTTCGACGGCAACTTCACTCGTCATGGTCATAGTATTGTGACTCGCAAGACAGCTAAATTTTAAACATTGCGGTTTTCTTATATCTTAACAGTTCTCAGTTGTTCGCTCCCTTGCTACTTAACTCCTTTACTTTCCTCCCCCAACACGTACTTTCATCAACAACGCGCCGAACGCGGTAGCATAAATTTTTCCCCCTCTGCTGCAAATTTACCCCTCACCATCAGCACCGTCTCATCAAATAGGTGGGGAAATGCCCTGATATCTCCCGCATCCAAAAGTTCAGGACTAAAGTATATCGTCACCTCTTCAATGGTTTGAGGTATTCTGTCAATAATTTCTTTCAACGAGCATATCTGCGTTGCCACTATATCAAAAAGGTGGAGTTTGGTATCTTCTATCTCCATGCAAGCGATTAAATCCAAATCTTCTGCATAGTATAAAGGGCGACTTCCTTCGTTGAAGCAAAATACGGCTTTTTCTTTCACAACTCCAACAATATTAGAAACAGGTGTCCGCGTTTCCAACAGTCTGTGTAGCAATTTTAAATCTTTGGCATCATCAAAATTCAGTATTCTAAAACCATCCCTGCTACTCTGGGAATCCCATCTGATTTTAAACACGTATTCTTCTAGTTTGCGAAAGCCAAAAGGCGTATAAAAATCCGGGTTTGGGGTTGTCAATACCAGCGTTTGATAGCGTTTATCGCAATATTGGAGTACCTCTTCAATTACTTCGCGGTAGTAGCCACGCCTACGAAATTCCGACCGCGTGCATACTCCATGTACTCCCCCCACCGTCACCGCTTGTCCCATAATCTGCATAGGAATTTCTAACACTCCTACATGGGTAACAGCTATGTCATCGTGAAAGCGAATAAACGGAGTTGAAGCATCTTCCCACGATGCGCCTAATTTTCTGCCGCATTCTGTTAATTCCCCCAGTCCAGGAAACACGACTTCAACCAAGTCAAACAACTTATTACTTAAATTAGAGTCAGCAGAGAATGACCGTTTAAAGCGATACTGATTCATAACTTCACCATAATTATTGCCACCGCTTCAGATACCCGACTTCTTAAAGAAGTTGGGTATCTCGCCTTTACGAATCATTTAGCAATGCGATACATACTACAAATACTACAACATATTAGAGGTAATGGGGAGCGGTTCGGGAGAGTAGAATCTAATGCAGCTCTAAAATCTACTCTTCAAAGAATCGAACGCCCGTGCTATAAACTCTCTGATGATGGCTGTGGTTGAGGAGGAAATTTGTGTTTAAATTCCTGAGTAAATTAGATTACCTACTGCGCGAAACCTTGCGGGGCTTGCGTCGGGGCGGTTGGATGAACTGGGCGGCGGTTAGTACAGTCACCGTGTTGCTGTTTCTATTTGGTATGAGTCTCCAAGCATCCTGGCAAATGGAACGCCTGCTAACTCAATTTGGCAGCCAACTGGAAGTATCTGTATATTTAGATCCTGGGGCGCGAGTGGAAATGGTCGCCCCGGCTGTGAAAAAAATACCAGAAGTGGTTGAGATAAAAACGATTTCCAAAGAGCAAGCTTGGAAATCTCTAGTTAAAGAACTCTTAATTTCCGATATCGACGGTGCTACCCAGCAGCTAGAGGGAAATCCCCTCGTGGATGAGCTAAAAGTCAAGGTGCATAACTCTGAGATAGTGCCAGTTTTAGCCCAAAAGTTGGTAAAAATCCCAGGTGTGGATGGGGTACAGTATATGGATGAAGCTTTGCAACGATTAGCTCAGCTGAATAAAGGTCTGAGCTACGTTAGCCTTACCATCACCACCCTACTTACTTTGACGGCAGTTGCAGTAATTACAACAACAATTCGTCTGATTGTGATGGCACGACGACGGGAAATTGAGATAATGCAGCTGGTGGGAGCAACTACGGTATGGATTTACCTGCCGTTTATTTTACAGGGAATTACCTTTGGTTTGGTTGGGGCTGCGATCGCTTGGCTTCTCATCAGCACCGTTGGACGTACTTTGAATAACTTGCTTACTTCTCAACCGAATTTTATCCAATTTCTGGTCAACGGTTTGCAACTTAGTCCAATACAAATTTTTATGTTACCTGTGATTCTCCTGTGTCTCGGCGGTTCGGTAGGCTTAATCGGGAGTTTGTTTGCTGTCCGTCGCTTTGCTGTACGATAATCAATCCAAAATCTAAAATCAAATTATGCGATCGCAATGGGAATCTCTACTACAAAATTTAGGGGAATGGCAAGGCTCATTTACCCGACTTTCGCCCCAAGGAGAGTTACTGGAAGACACTCCTACAGTTGTCTCCCTAGAAGGTTTAAACAATAACCAAACCATTCGCCAAATTATCCGCCGCTTGCCACCCGGTCAACAGGCAGAAGAGAAAGTTTTAGAATATAGTTCTCTAGGAAAAAGCGTTTTATTTTTTGAGAATGGGGCATTTTCTCAAGGCTCGATTCAACAAGCTCCTTTCTCGGAATTTGGAGCAGAATTAGGCTTGATTGATGGCACCAGAAGGATGCGTTTGGTGCAGCTATTTAACCGTGAAGGTAAGTTAGATAGAATTACCTTAATTAGGGAAAAATTAGCCGCGACAGACTCCCCAGAACGCCCACCCTTAACTGTTAATGATTTGGTGGGAGAATGGCAGGGAGAAGCGGTAACAATTTATCCAGACAATCAAAATTCTGATACTTATTCTAGCACGCTGAAGGTAGAACAAAAAGAAAGCGATCGCTTGTTTCAGCAGTTGACTTTTGGCGACAGAACCATTACTTCAACCGCTAAAATTAACGGTTCCATTCTTCACTTTGACCAAAATAACCAGCCAATTCAAGTATTATTATTACCAGATGGTGCCTCTTCCAACTGTCCCCTACAAGTGAAAGTTGGTGAAGCCTTTTTTCTAGAAGCAGGATGGTTATTGCAACGCGATTTGCGCCAGCGGATGATTCGCAGCTATAACAATAAAGGAGAATGGGTTAGCCTCACCTTAGTTACAGAACGTAAAAGGTGACATGATAAGTTTAAAAACTCACCTTTCCATCACTTGAAACCGTCTGTTCAAACACGAACCCGCCAGCTTCTACCCGCATTTTACCTTGTTTCCAGCCTAGAGAAATAGGGTTATTTTCTTCAGTTACTTTGTATAAATCATAATTTTTAAACCAGTCATACTTGACACCATTGCGAACAATAGTTGGCAGCTCATTTTGAGAATTATGAGTTATTTTAAGATTATTGCCATTAACTCCTTTTAGCTGTACTGTACCAGATACTATCTGGCTCACGTCCAACTTACTTTTTTTCTTCACAGATTCTTTAAAACTAGCATAACTGCTTGTAATTTTATCTCCCACCTCCAGCGTAAATCCAGCATATTGATGAGCTTTGGGTGTTGCTTTCAGCATTACTTCATCGCGGTATAGTTCCTCAAGCTTTTTTCCTTTAATAGCAATTTTTGTATAATTATTTAGGTTTATGGGATGAACAGCCAGCCAAGTCTTTTCAAACTTAAAGAACCAAATTCCATCTTCAATTTCTGATACAGCAGTTTTAGGGATCTGAAAATAAAAGGGTTGGTTTGAGGCTGCCCGTAGCCAAATCAAAAGATTGCGGTATTGTCCTATTTGATCGCCTTTATTTTTTCCAGGCTTTAGCCTGTCGCCACCAGTATTGGCTACAAAATAATCCATCCCACGCTGAGAATTTTCAGCCATCAATTTGAAAGTTCCAACATCACCATCACTAAACTCTGCAACAACACTACCCAGTTGATAACTATTCCCGAAAAATGTTGTTTCCCAATAACCAGGTTTATCTTCACCTCCAGGTTTCCAATTTTCATAAACTGGCTTGGTACTAAGTAATTCAATCGGCTTTTTAAACTGTTTTCTGGCTAATGCTACAACTGCCAATGGAGGACGGTAACTGCTAGTAACTACGTGAATTGAATCGCGTTCAGGTTTAGGATTAGGTAGCGAATTATCCCCAAAATATAGCCATAGTAAACGTGCGGCAGATGAACCATAAACTACATTACTATTACCATAATCTCGTTTAGATGGCCCCCCGAAACCACCGTGGTAATACTTCAATGCCCCCGCAGCACAAAGCCAATCTAAAGCTGCTTTACCTAACATTTCCACTTCTGGATCTTTAGCGAAATCGTAAAGATTAAGATACGCAGCTAGGGTATGACCGTGATAATTTTCCGAATCCCACTCGCCCATACCAATATGATAAAGCGCCCAAACATACCGCTGAATTCTCTTTTTATATAGCTGTCGCACATCTTCATTTCCAGTTTCCTCCGCCATTAGATAAACGGATATCTCTCGCATCGCCCTGAGATTATCTGTATTGCGTCCATCCACCCAGCTACCGCGCACTTCTGGCCCCCAACCGTCACCGCCACGGCCTTTCCCATAAATCGGGTGAGGACGACCATTGGGATCTTGCTGTGTCCACTTTTTTGCACCTAAAAACATTCGTTGTTTGTAGGTAGGATCTAGGAATTTACCGAAGAAAAAGTATTTGCGAATTTGTCCTTTGAGAGTGAAAGAATAGTAATAGTCAATCCCTTCGGTGTGGGCGTTATCTTTGGCTTGGTTATCTTCATTTTCAAGAAATGCGATCGCTTTCTCCCGATTTCCATCCAAAAAGTCAAACATGGCATTAGGATAAGACGCTTTTTCATTCTCTCCATAGGTGTTGCCATATTTTTTGCCTGCGTAATACTTAATAACTTCTTTAGCTCGTTGCTGAAATTCTTTTTCAAGTTCAGGTGTCCACTGGTTTTTAAATGCCTTTGCAGGGGGCGGCTCCGCCTGAAGTAAGTTTAAAGTATCTGGACTAGGTGTATTGGCGCTGGATACGGGAATAGTGCGATCGCGACAAGCCAATACCAGTAGAGCCAGTAAGGATACTGTCGCTGCGTAGCGAAAAATTGTAAACCGTTTCATCAGCAACAAAGGCTATTTAGCTGTAATGATTTTGGCATAATTTATCTTTGTGTTGCTGAATATACTCTTATCTTTGATAAGATTTAGCAGTCATAAACGCCCACTGCATTACTGCTGGACGAAACTCGCTAACAGCAATTTGACGGTCTTCTTCATTGAGGAAGCCAATAGCTGCATATGCTTCCGGCTCGCGCTTTGTACTACTTATTAACGTGATATCATGAGTTTCTTTAAAGCGGGACAGAATAGTTTCTGAAATTGTTGGGTTTAAAAAGTCATGTAATTCAACTAACACGTCGCTGTATCTAAGATTAGGTGCCAGATCCGGTTGTAGTAAATCAACTTCACCGCCTTCACAATCCATAAATACTAGCGATTTTTTATCTATTGCCTCATTCAATGCTTTTATATCGCATTCTCCAGCAAAAAATATATGGTCAAAAACACCATTAGCTCGTGCCATTTCCTTAGACATTCGCCGAGCAATGGGGTTAATCTCGAAAGCATAAATCTTGGCGGTAGGTATCTTTAAAGCAAATCCAACTGCATAGTAACCTTCGCCACTACCAACATTGATAATGTTGTCGTAGTTTGTTTGAATTACAGAACCTAAAATATCATGCAATTCTTCTTCGTAACAACCTATAAGCGTTGGTACTAATGCTGCGCCTCCCTTGCGCCCTACATGAACCATGCCAGCAAAAGGGCCACTTTGAACAACCAAACCGTATTTTTGAATGATTAGATTGTTAATCCGTTGAATGTTTTCGGGAAGTTTAAGCTTTTGATATCCGTGATAAATGTTGTAGACTTCCGGTAAAGTTCGCCGCACCAACAAACTAATATAGTTGCGAATTTTCATAGAATTTAATTTTAAATTAAGCAATTTGGGTATTCGCTTAATATAGCTCCAATTCGGGAGATGCGATCGCATTCTGGGGAAAATGTGCGCGATCGCACGCTTGGGGGAGATACACCAAGGTAGCGCCATCGCTTAATTGAAGCTAGAACAAGCTAATCTTTAATGGCAATTACTCGAATTCGTCTGTAATCTGCAAACCAAGTCCCATTTTTATACAGTGTTGGACGCAACTGCTTTTCGATATCAGCAATAATGCTCATTTGTTGATCAGCAGGAAATGCAGTCAAAATGTTATTTGCAAACATTTTTATCCAATTTTGCATCCCTTGTTCTCCATCATCTAATGGTGTTGGACGGTCAAACAGGGTGGCGAAAGTTAACTCTAAACTATGTTCTTCTAGTAAAGCACCATATTCCCCAATACTGGGAAAATACCAAGGATTGAGAGCTTCCTCGACAGGATAACCAGCAGCTTGAAGGGCATTATAGAGGGCTGTAACGATTGCTTTAACATTTCCCTTCCCGCCAAATTCAGCCACAAAACGCCCTTTTGATTTTAACGCTCGATAGATACCAGACACAACTTTTTCAGGCTCTTTTATCCAATGAAGTGCCGCATTTGAAAAGACAGCATCAAACTGGTCGGTAAATTGTAGATTAGTTGCATCTATTACCTCAAACTGTAAACTAGGATAGTTTTTTCGTGCCTGCTCAATCATCGTGGCTGCACTATCAATGCCAACTACCTTAGCGCCAAAAGTTGTAATTTTTTCGGATAAATGGCCTGTTCCACAGCCGATATCGAGAATACATTCCCCATATTTGGGAGACAGTATTTCTACCACATCTGATCCTAACTGCGAGACAAAAGAATGTTTACGATCGTAGAGTTCTGCATTCCACCGGTTCTGAAATGTAGTTTGTGAATCTTGCCTACTCATATTGAGACTAGCTGCTGTGCTTATATAGAAATAAATACTCTACCATGCTCTATTCAGCTTGCGATCGCACTCTCGCAAATGTGGATGCGATCGCACTCTCGGAAAGATGGATATGATCGCATTTTGGGAAAGATAAATGCGATCGCGCTTTGGTAAAGATAAACTCGATCACGTTTTAGTGAAGATGAATGCGATCGTGCTTTGGGGAAGATAGACGCGATCGCATAGTTTCGGAAAATAGGTGCGATCACTTTTCTCTTACCATCAAATTTTTCTGATGTAAGCAAAGTTGATAATTCTCAATCATCCTTAGATAGCCATGCTCCTACAAGAGTTCCTAGTATACCAGCAGTTGAAAGACCTAATATTATTGGAGCATTGATAAGTCCAGCTATGACTACTCCAATTCCCATCACTGATGCAGTGTTTTGAAAAACTGCCTCAACAAATATGTCATGCGATCGCTTACAAGGCGATTATTATTGGATACAAAAGAGCAGGGAAAGGCAACTTTTTTTAGTTTAAATCCAGTGTTGAAACAATATATTAAAAATTACCAGACATTTCTAAATATTCTGTAACTGTGAGCGTACCCATTCCCTAAACTCGCGCATTCTGGCATTCTCACCTTTCTGCGCTTCTGGCTGCATAAATCGGGCGAATTCTTTTACTGGAAACGAGCCAAATGCTAGACTTGTTTCAGAGTCCACATAACCTGCATCGGTTAAAATATTAACAGTAAGTTTTCCATTCTGCCACCGCCAAACTTCCGGCACTTTGAGTTCTATATAAACATTCATTTTATCGATAGATGAATGGCTTTGATCGATTTCAATCGCCAAGTCAGGTGGTGGATCAACTGTAAGGTCAATTTTTAACTTTTCACGTACTAACGCTTCATTTTGAATGTAAAAACATTCATCGGCTTCTTTGCCAACAGCCTTGGGTTTTGAACGCCAAGTTGTAGATTTCACACCCATAATTTCCAGCCCCAGTTCCTCAGATAATACCACCACTAGCCGTCCGAGAGTCCAGCTATACCTTTCATGTTCTGGTAGGGGTGTCATCAGTTCTAAGGTTCCCTTGTAGTAAGTCATGCGTGGTGTTGGCTGTTCTGCAAACACTTGCAAAAGCTGTTCGTACATTTCCCAACTGATGCCATATAGAACAATATGGGAACTGCTAACTGGCGGCGTGGCGGCACTTAGGGTCTGAGTCATAATGGAATCTAGGCATTCCTCTGCCCAAGGATTTAAGCTAGTGCGATCGCGATTTTAACGTTATCGCACAAAGCTATTGGCTATCAACTATTCTATCCCCTCAATCCGATCCTCGACCTCCTGATACAATTCGCCGCATTCTGGAAAAATAGACGCGATCGCATTTTCTGGAAGATAGATGCGATCGCATTTTGGAAAAGATGAATGCGATCGCACTCTCCCAAATTTGGATGCGATCGCACTCTCCCAAATTTGGATGTGATCGCATTTTGGAAAAGAGGATGCGATCGCTATTTTGGCAGATGCGATCGCACTCTGTGTATATTGGAATCAGGACGCGAGAGTTACAGAAGAAAGTCTATGTCTACTTATAACGAGGTACGCCATCAGGTAGAAAACCTCAGTGCTGAAGAACAACTACGGCTGTTAGAAGAATTGGCAGCACTAATTCATCAGCGAGCAATATCAGAGCATCAGACTAGCAGCCAAAAATCGCCAGGGAAAAACTTTGACCGATGGTTTGGATTTTTACCTGAGCGCATTGATTCTCTAGAATTCCAGTTGCAACTCAGATCAGAATGGGATGAGTAGTAAATATCTACTGGATACTAACATTATCATTGGCTTCTTTAAAGGCGAGTTAGCTGTAAAATATATCTTTGACGAAATTGAAAGGAGCGATGCTACAGGATTTTACTGTCCCATTACTTGGGTAGAGTTACTCTGTTACCCTACATTGAGCGACACTGAAGCGTTAGAAATGCGAGAATTTTTGCGGAGTCTCAGATGTGTATCGCTAACTGAATCAGTTTTAGATGGTGCTGCTCAAATCCGTCGTGATTATCGTACTAAATTAGGAGATGCTTTAATAGCAACTTGCGCCTTGGTTGAGGGTTGTACGTTAGTAACTCGCAATGTTAAAGATTTTCAGCGCATCAATGGATTGATTGTGTTGAATCCATTTGATAGTTAGCGATCGCTATGTTAGTAGAAGCGATCGCACTCTCCCAAATGTGGATGCGATCGCATTTTGGAAAAGATGAATGCGATCGCGCTTTGGAAAAGATGAATGTGATCGCGCGTTGGTAGAGATAAAAGCGATCTGATTCTGGAAAAGATAGAAGCGATCGCGATCGCAGGCTTGGAAAGATGGATGCGATCACATTTTCCGGAAGGTAGATGTGATCGCACTTCGGGAAAGATGAATGCGATCACATTTTCCGGAAGATAGATGCGATCGCACATCAGGAAAAATAGACGCGATCGCGCTTTGGGGAAGATGAGGGCGATCGCATTTTGGGGAGAATAGAAGTGATCGCACTGTGGAGAAGTGGAAGTGATCGCACATCGGGAAAAATAGACACGATCGCGCTATGGAGAAGATGAATGCGATCGCGTTTTGGGTGAATGAGAATACGCTCAACTTTCCTGTAAATAAACCCATGTACCTGTGGGTTTATGTTGATTTGTATGCTCTAAGTTTTCCAACTTAATTCTGCGGTTTTCACTGAGGATGCCAAACGCTACTTTTGATAGGATCAACTATACAATCCCTTATCTAAGAAAGGTAGGGGTAATATTTCTGTCGGCATCTGACTCAAACCTCAATTAGTTTCAATAAAATCGTATGGCGCAGTATCCAGATATAGATTACAGACATGTCTTGTCTGAACTCTCAGTTAATCGCAAAGACCCATGTGAAGTCATCCGCGAGTTGATATCTAACTCTTATGATGCTCAATCATCCCGAATTGAGATTTATCCACTATTGAAAGATAAAGGATTTATCTACTTTGACAATGGTACTGGTTTAAGCGAAGAAACTGAAATCAATGGGATAACTCCCTATAAAGCTTTTTTCTCTATAGGCAAATCTACGAAAATACAAGGTAATTCTATTGGTTATAAATGCCAAGGATCAAAATTGTGTTTTGCTTCCAAAAAAATTACTTTGATTACACGCTGTAGCAATGAAGGATACTGGCGCTCAATATCTATTGATAATCCAAAAGATAACTTGAGTCAACAATATGATATCCAATCGCAGGCTGATAATAGTCCTTGGCAAACCCTGAGAAATTTATTTTCTAGACCTAATGCACAAACAATAACTATTCTTGAACATTTAAGTGGTCGGTTTTTTCAGAACGGATTTTCTAGTGGAGCAATGATAATTGTTCAAGGCCTTGAAGTAGAAAAATTTTCAGACTATTACGACTCGGGCGATGATGGTATAAAAGAATGGTCATATTTAAAGCATTACATACGCTTTAACACAAGGCATGGAGACATGAGGTGTCTTCGGCCTAATGAAACTGGATTTTCAGATGCTAAATTTCAGAGCCTTAAACAGTCTCCTGGGTATAACGATCAGTGTGAATTATACCTGTGGACAAAGGGAAGCTTGAAGAAAATTGAGGCAGGATATCCCTACCTGGAGAAGCCGGACGAGCTAGATAAATTACAGCTCAAAAGTCCAGCTCAATTATCAAGGCTCAACGATGGTAGATTTTCTGCTCGCGGAGCCATGACTTTTCAGTTTGAAGGAATAAATTACTGTTTGGCTCTGGCAATTGATGGAAATCGTAGGGCGCATGAGAAGTATCAAGAGCTAGGTAGAAAAGGTGATAAAAAGTCTGGGATTAGGTTAATCGATCAAAGAGGTACATTTATCTGCTCAGAGGGTGTAAAGATTTGTAATTACAATGAGATATTTGAGCATTCTAAGCTAGAGGATTACGCAGTGCTTGGCACCTCCAATGCTGAATCTCACTATATTTTGATGATTAATGGCAGCTTTGATGTTGTGACAAACCGAAATTCCTTAACTGAGGCTGCATTAAGAATTCTACAAGATGACTCGTTTATCGAGAAGATAAAACAGTTTTTTGATGCAGCGATGAATCAAGTTAACGTTTTTCGTGAACTGATCGAAAGGCTTAATAAGGATAATCAGGATGCCAAATTAGAGGCTTATACTAAGAAGCTGAATGTACTCAAGGAAGGAATTCAAGATAGACCCCGATTTAAGGTAGCGGATATAGAACAACTACAGGGAAAGTGGCTTGTAGAGCCTGGTATTGGAGAAGAGTCTTGGGTTGGAGCCTTGTACACAATGTTTGCTCATCTTGTCACTGCTGACTCAGAGTACGCTCCTCTTTGGCTATGTCCACGAACCTTTTCTAGCATGGGAATTGATAGCATTGCTGTCAGTATTGGGGAAAACAGCCTAGCAACGAAAGTTCACAAAGCTCTTGAGTACAAGTACAATCTCTCACCAAGTGATGAGTTTAATCATCCATTGATATTGACTGACCAGATTGTATGTTGGGAAATGCCTACTCCAAAAGAAAACGCTCAGATTGAGGACTCATACAACTATTATGGGTACATATCTTTACCTGAAGAACTTAATGGCATTGGCTACGAAATTATAAAGATCCAGAGCAGAACTGGAGAGTTTCATGGTGGCAATATTAAGGTTATCAGCCTCAAAAATCTCCTCAATAAGACATTTAGTTGCCAATGGGAAACTCCACCGCCGAAAGTAACTGATTTTAAGAAAGGAAAAGGCGCTAAAAAGTCAAAATAAAAAGTAGAGACGTTCCGCCGGAACGTCTCTACTACACTACTGATGTTTCAGTTACCGACTATTCTATTCCTTCAATCCGGTCTTCGACCTCCTGATACAATTCGCGCAGCATTTGTAAATTGCTTTCGCTGGTTTCCCAGTAACCGCGACCATTTACTTCGAGTAAGGTGGCGACAACTTTGCGGAAAGAGTGAGGATTGAGGTTCATTAGCCGCTTCCGCATCTCTTCGTCTTGGATAAACGTGGTATTTGTATCCTCGTAAATCCAGTTATCGACTGCACCAGCGGTTGCAGACCAACCCATCGTATTTACCAAGCGCTTTGAGAGTTCGCGGACACCTTCGTAACCGTGACTTAGCATACCTTCGTACCACTTAGGATTTAGTAGTTTGGTACGGGCATCTAAGCGGACGGTTTCTGATAGAGTGCGAACTTGGGCGTTGGCGGTGGTGGTGTCGGCAATGTAGGATGCTGGCGTTTTGCCATCGCCGCGCAGACTGGCGACAACCTTGGTGGGGTCAGAGTCAAAGTAGTGGGAAACATCCGTGAGGCTAATCTCGGAAGAGTCGAGGTTTTGGAACGTCACTTCAGCGGTTTTGAGGGCGGTTTCAAAAATCTGACGCGACTGTTCCATTGTGCCTGGACTATCAGAAGTGAAAGCGAAAGATTTGCGGCTGAGGTACATATCCTGTAACTCAGATTCGCTTTCCCAAGTGCTGTTTTCTACTGCCAGGTTGATATTAGAAGAATAGGAACCGGAGGCATTAGAAAAAACGCGAGTCGCCGCTTGGCGCAGGTTGATGCCCATTTCCTCCGCCTGTTGTAAGGCGTGTTTGCGGACAAAGTTCATCGATAGGGGTTCATCGGCTTCTGCTGCCATTTTCACAGCTTGGTCGAGTAAATTCATCTGGTTGATGAACAAGTCGCGGAAGACACCAGAACAGTTGATGACCACATCAACGCGGGGACGACCGAGTTCAGCCAGAGGAATCAGTTCCAGTTTATTGACTCGTCCCAAAGCATCGGGCACGGGTTTTACTCCGACCATCCACATAATTTGGGCGAGAGATTCCCCATAGGTTTTGATGTTGTCGGTTCCCCAGAGGACGCAGGCGATGGTTTCGGGATAGGCACCAGTTTCCGCCCGTTGCCGTTCTAGCAGTCGGTCTACAACAACTTTGGCGGATTTGACGGCGGCTGCGGTGGGGATAGATTGAGGGTCGAGGGCGTGGATGTTTTTGCCTGTAGGCAGTACGTCCGGGTTACGGATGGGATCGCCACCTGGCCCGGGGATGATGTATTCGCCTTCTAAACCTTTGAGTAAGGCACCCAGTTCGTTATCGGCACAAACTTGCTGGAGGCAGAATTCCAGATATTCAAACAAAGGCTTGATTTGTGCTTCGTCAATTTTGGGATATCCTGCTGCGTGCAATGTTTCAATCCAAGGCTGCTTTCTGCCCATGTTGAAGAAATTCAGCTTAGAAACCAGGGAAACGCGACCATCAGCGTCAGTTTGTTCTTTGACGAGGGCGGAAACGGCGGCACGGGTGGCTAGGGTGATATCCTGCAATAGCTGGACATCTTCTAAGACACCTTGATCGTTGTTTTTGTAGATGTCGTCAATGTTGCGTCCGATGCTGTTGGCAATGATGCGGGGAAGACTCAAGATTTCTTCTTCGGCACGGTCGAGAGAGGCGATGTTGACCAGGGTAGCGATCGCTTCCTCTGCACTCGGCGGTTTCCCAACGACGTGCAAGCCACAGGGCAACAGCCGCGATTCAATCTCCATCAGCCTACGATACACCAAACCAATTAAGGTATCCCGTTCCTCGGCGGTCATGTCTTTAGCATCTTTCTCGGGCAAGGAGATATCCTTATCCAGATTCACCAAACGGCACTTGTCTACGATGGTGTTGACAATTTGCACGCCTCGCCCTGTATCTTTGAGAGTTTGGTAGGAGGCGATTAACTCGCTTAATTCCTTCAAACCCTTGTACAATCCCGCATTTTCTGCTGGTGGTGTCAGATAACTAATCGTTTCGGCATAGCTGCGACGCTTGGCAATTGTCGCCTCGCTGGGATTATTCGCCGCATAGTAGTAAAGATTGGGAATAGAACCAATCAGGTTATCTGGGTAACAGTCGCCAGACATTCCCATCTGCTTACCGGGCATGAATTCCAACGATCCGTGAGTGCCGAAGTGTAGCACTGCGTCAGCTTCCCAAATACGTTCCAGATAGGTGTAGTAGGCGGCAAAACCGTGATGGGGGCTGGCAGAACGGGAGAACAGCAACCGCATCGGATCGCCTTCATAGCCAAAAGTAGGCTGAACGCCGATAAAGACATTGCCGAAGTGTTTGCCGTAAATTAGTAAATTCTGCCCGTCGCTGTTGAGATGTCCGGGAGGTGCGCCCCAGTTCTCTTCTAGGCGTTGCGAGTAGGGTGTGAGTTCTTCATACTCCGGTACTGACATCCGATAGGCAATGTTAAGCTCAGGACTGGCGTACTGTGCTTGAGCATCATGGATGACTTCTTGCATCAACGCCATTGCTGAATCTGGCAATTCTGGCAAGTCGTAGCCGTTCTGCTTGAGGGCTTTCATCACCTCGTAAATTGAACCAAATACATCTAGGTAAGCAGCAGTACCGACATTGCCTTTATCAGGTGGGAAGCTGAAAACGGTGATAGCAATTTTCTTACCAAGTTTTGGCTTGCGGCGCAGGTTAGCCCATTTTAAAGCGCGTTGAGCGATCGCTTCAATTCGGTCTTGGAGTGCGATCGCTTTCCCGGTTGCTCCATCCCTTCCCGATAATATAATCGGTTCAATCGCTCCATCCAGTTCCGGAATCGCAATCTGCAACGCCACTTGAATTGGATGCAGCCCCAAGTCGCTATCTTCCCATTCTTCCGTAGTTTGGAAGACTAAGGGCAAAGCCACCATGTAGGGACGATTCAGTTTTTTTAGCGCATCAATGGCTTTCGGATGATCTTGTCTGGCGGGGCCACCCACGAGAGCAAATCCGGTAAGAGATATCACCGTATCTACTATCGCCTGGGGTGTCTTGGCAGATGGATCGTAGAAATAAGCCTCAATCGGCTTGGCAAAATCTAACCCTCCAGCAAAAACGGGAATTACCCGTGCGCCCATCGCTTCTAGTTCCTGCACCATTGCCACATAATGGGCATCATCGCCTGTGACCAAGTGAGTGCGTTGCAGCACTAAGCCAACACAGGGTGCCAAAGGATCTTTGATATCGTTGGATATATCTCTACGGCTGTTGTGCCAGTTAAGATACTCCTTAACATCCTCAAACATTTGTGGTGCGAGGGGATGCCAGATGCCCATGTCAGGATAGGTTACTGGTTCCTGAAACTTCAGCTTTTGCTCACCTTTGTAAACGTATTTATCCGCCAGCATCAGCAGGAAGTTCTCCAGGTTTTCCTGAGAACCGCCTAGCCAATATTGGAAGCTAAGCATGAAGTTTCGGGCATCCTGCGCTTTGTCCATTGGCAGGTATTTCAGGACTTTGGGCAGGGTTTGCAGTAGCTTCAGCATCCCGTCTTGGAAGCCGCTGCCGGATTTTTCCTTGCGCTTTCGCATGAATTGCGCGATCGCACTTTTCGATTGTCCCAACTGCGCCATCGAGAAGCTGCCCATCTTGTTCAGGCGCATCACTTGGGGCATTGAGGGAAATACTACGGCAACATCAAGGTTGTCTCGGTGCGGTTCCACCGCCGCTACAACTTTATCGGCTAAGTCTTCTATAAAGATCAACGAAGCGATAAAGATATTCGCCGCAGCGACATCTTGCTTAAAACCCTCGTAGTTCTCAGGATCTCGCAGTTCTTCCAGCAGATATCCGCTGATTTCAACCGCTAAGTCGGGGTGGTTCTTGTTAATTGAGCGAACCGCTCCTGAGATGGCACTCTGGTACTGTGGCTCTAGCACGACATAGACCACCTTGAGTAGCGATCGCCCCCTCAGGTTGTCCGGGGAAATGTGGCGAATGGTGGACTTGACGTGAGTGAACATTCGCTTAGGCTCCAATGATACAGTGTTCTCTTCTTCAGGAATGCTCGATCTTTTAGCTCTAGGGTAGGATAGGCAATACTCTCCTCCCAGTCGCAAAATCGTTAATTGCTAAAAGTAGGCACATCAGCATTTTTAGCAGAAGATGCTTACACTGTGGGGCTTTTGGCTCTCTATTGACACAATTTGATAAAAAAAAAGCCAACTTTATTTACATTAATTCATATAAATGCGAGTATATGCTCCATTATGGTAAAATAGATCTACATATACCTAAAGTAATTCCGGCTTTCTAGGGGGAAAATCGCTCTAATTCGGTGTTTTTACCCTGGAAAGAATAGCTTTATAAATATCAAGCTGAAGAATTTAAAAAAAAGATAAATAGCGCTTAAGTATTTTGATAGTTTAATGTTTTGCTTAGGATGTAAATATAAATATAAAAAAAATATACTTCATCGAATTTATAGATATTTTATTGTCTTATTTTATTAATCTCAAAAAAGAACTAATTATAGTTTAAAATTGAAGATATAATTAAAGGCTTGGCTTTGATATTTAACTCATCAGCAGGAAAGCAATCGGTGCAACCCGTTGATATTTTGATTCTCTCAAATGGGCCTGGGGAGTTGGCAACCTGGGTGCGTCCAGTTGTGCGACGTTTAAGAGAAAATTTGGGAGATGACCGAGAAAAGGTGCGGATTTCTGTTGTGTTATCGCCTTGTACTCATGCTACCGGAAAAGAAGCAGCGATCGCACTCTCCTATCCAGAAGTAGACCGCGTACAGGGAGCAGATCATTTTTTAAAGTTTTTGCTTTGGGGAAAGACTGCCGAAAATTGGGAATGGCGCGATCGCGGTGTAGTAGTCTTTTTAGGAGGCGATCAATTTTTTGCCGTAGCGATTGGCAAGCGCTTAAATTATCGTACCGTTGTTTATGCGGAATGGGAAGCTCGTTGGCAGGGGTGGATTGACAAATTTGGTGCGATGAAACCAGAGATTATCGCCAAAGTACCTGAAAAATATGCCGATAAATTTACCGTTGTTGGGGATTTAATGGCAGACGTATCTCAAGAAGGTAAACAAGAGTCTTATACTGCCTCATTTTTACTCAGTCCGGAACTTATCGGATTACTTCCGGGATCGAAAGCGGCTAAACTAGCTCAAGGTGTGCCTTTGTGTTTAGCGATCGCAGAAAACATCCACAAACAACGTCCCCAAACTCAGTTTGTAATTCCTGTTGCTCCTACTTTAGATTTGTCAACTTTATCTAGATTTGCTGACAAACAGCAAAATCCAGTAATTGAACTGGTGAAAGGTTCTTCAGCGAAGCTTATCGTACCGGAACCGCCAGAGTTGCCGTATTTCAAGACAGAGGCTGGATTGAGGGTGCAATTGTGGACGCGATCGCCTGCTTACGAATTATTATCCCAATGTTCGCTATGTTTTACCACCGTGGGAGCCAACACTGGTGAACTAGGTGCCTTAGCAGTACCAATGATCGTCTTACTGCCAACTCAACAACTTGATGCTATGCGAAGCTGGGATGGTTTGCCTGGGTTACTCGCCAACTTGCCAGTATTAGGTTCCAGCTTTGCCAAAGCGATCAACTGGATAATAATGAAACAAGTAATGAAACAGGGGCGTTTATATGCTTGGCCTAATCTCTGGGCGAAATCGCAGGTAGTGCCAGAATTGGTAGGCAGACTGCAAGCAACAGAGGTGGCAGCACTCGCTTTAGATTATCTTAACCATCCGGAAAAATTACAACAAATGCGCGATCGCCTCCAAAGTCTTCGCGGTCAACCTGGGGCTGCGGAAAAACTAGCAACTTTAGTTTGTCAAGAGTTAGGAGTTATAGGTTAATAACGGCTCCCTATTTTAAGAAGATTTCCCATCTCTTCGACCTAGTTCATAAACCCCACAACTCATACAAGCTAGTATTCCCATACTAATTGCCCAGCTGCGTCCTAAACCAATTTCCACACCGTAATTGCAGGCAGCACCAACAATTAAAAAAGGTACAATGCTGAAAATGGAAGCATAAAAAGCGTTTTGTGATTCTCTACCCTTACGAGTTCTTTCAAATTCCTCATTAGAAGTGTATAGCGATCGCTCAGCAAAGTTAAACCAGCGATTCAGTTGTTCTGCAACCCATTCACTGGCTGGAGAGAAACCTAGATATAAAGCTAACGACCATAAAGAGGCACCAGCGATCGCAGTCGCATCGAGAGCGAATCTAAAAGGTAAAATTTCAGTCAGCATGAGTTTTAAAGCATTATATTTTTCACTTTTAGGAATTTTAACAAAATTAAAGAATCTCGCGAAATAGCCAATACCCCTCTACTGGGAGGCTTGACAGAGCTGCAATCTAGAGTAGAATACACCACGATATTTGATTTTTTTTGGCAAAATACACCGTTGTGTGTAACTTATTTAAGCAGTCGAGGAGTGAATTAATGCAGCAAGCGCCAACGCCACCAAATCTCCAAAACCGCTTTCTGCGTCCCATATTTCTTCTACTTTTTCTAGGGCTGAGTTTAATCGGGTTAATGCCAGCAGTAGAACTTCAGGAGGAGAAAGTTGAGGCGAGGGAAATTAGAACAAATTCAGTATTAACTCGCAGTAGTTGGCAAGGTGCATCTTTCCCTGTCGAAAATTTTAAAGGCTATACTTCTGGCTTTGGCTACCGCCGTTCTCCCACTGACGCTTCTGGTTGGGAATTTCATCGCGGTTTAGACATTGCTGGGCCAGAAGGCAGCTACATCCGCAATTGGTGGGCAGGTTACGTGGTGGAAGTCTCAGACCATACCGCCTGCGGCACCTTAATTAAGATCCAATCTGGGCAATGGCAGCACGTCTACTGTCACCTGAAAGGGAGCGTAGGAACTGCCAATGGCAATCGTTATGTAATAGATCGTGGCGGCGGCATAATAATTTGGCAAGGTCAACAGCTCCCCGCAGGGGCACGGATTGGTCGTATAGGTATGACTGGGCGTACCACTGGCCCCCACCTGCATTGGGGCTTAAAATACGCTAATAACTATGTAGATCCTGCCCAGGTTCTCCGCGCCATGTACTCCCAACAACCAGGCACCACTCAGCAATTTGCTCAGGGTTTCTCTGGGCCATCCACAGAACAGCCGTCTTGGGGTAGCTCTCAGGGGCGACGCACCATAGATTAGTGAAGTGGCTCGTCGATGCCGTACTACAGTTTTGGCGTGTCCTTAACCCTCTCCTCTAAGGAGAGGGTTAAGGAAGAATTTTTTCACGGGAGAGAGGCTTTAAAATTAACCCCCTTCCCTTTCCTTCAAGGGAAGGGGGTTAGGTGTGTATTAGACTCAACGGCGAAAGAAAAATAGATTAAAAGAGAACCTTTTTCTTTTTTTTTCTTTTTTCTACACGCTCTCTTTTAAAGGAGCGGAGGGAAGCACTAGCTCTTGCTTACGCTTTTGGATGTATTCATCAACGATCTGACGGAAGCGATCGCCTTCAATGGTTTCGTGGTCTAAGAGCAGATCAACGAGCATATCTATCAAGGAGCGGTTTTCCAGAATTATCCGACAAGCTTCTTTGTAGCAATGGTCAACAATTGAACGGACATGACCATCAATCCGAGCTGCAATCTCCTCAGAATACTCGCTGCGGTTCCCCCAATCTCGACCTAAAAATACTTCTCCATTCGGACTTTCTAGCGCCACAGGGCCAAGCTCGGACATTCCAAACCGTGTCACCATCTGTCGCGCTCGTTCCGTCACCTTCTCCAGGTCGTTACCCGCTCCAGTAGTTACTTCATCGTTGCCAAAGATGATTTCCTCTGCTGCTCTCCCGCCTAAGGTAGCAGTAATGCTGGAGAGAATTTGAGATTTGGAATCCAAACCTATCTCCTCGGCAGGAGTAAACCAAGTTAGCCCCAAAGCTTGGCCGCGAGGCAGTATGGTAACTTTCTCTAAAGGGTTGTGGTGGGGACTCAGGGTGCCGACGATCGCGTGACCAACTTCGTGATAAGCAATCAGACGCTTCTTCCTGCCATCTACCAAGGGTGTTCGTTCCATGCCAGCTACCACCCGGTCTATGGCATCGTTGATTTCTAGTTCTGAAACGGCTTCTTTCCGGCGACGAGCCGTTAAAATGGCGGCTTCGTTGAGCAGGTTGGCTAAGTCAGCACCTGTGAAACCTGGGGTACGACGAGCGATCGCTTCTAAGGATACTTCCGGAGCGATTTTTTTGTTGCGGGCGTGTACATCCAAAATTTCCCGTCGTCCTTTCAGATCCGGGTAGTCTACTATTACTTGGCGGTCAAAGCGTCCCGGACGCAGTAATGCCGAATCTAATACATCCGGGCGGTTGGTGGCAGCAATAATAATAATCCCAGTGTTGCCTTCAAAGCCGTCCATTTCGGTCAGCAACTGGTTAAGGGTTTGTTCCCTCTCGTCGTTACCGCCGCCGATACCTGTGCCGCGTTGCCGTCCTACAGCGTCAATTTCATCGATGAAAATCAGACAAGGGGCGTTTTCTTTGGCTTTTTTAAACAAGTCGCGGACGCGGGATGCACCAACCCCGACAAACATTTCCACAAACTCAGATCCAGAGATGCTGAAAAATGGGACTCCAGCTTCGCCGGCGATCGCTTTTGCCAATAAAGTCTTACCCGTTCCCGGAGGGCCTACTAACAGCACTCCTTTGGGAATTCTCGCACCTATTGCTGTAAACCGTTCCGGTTGCTTCAGGAAAGTGACAACTTCTTCTAGTTCTTCTTTGGCTTCTTCAATCCCAGCTACATCGTCAAATTTGATTCCTGTTTTCGCCTCCATCTGGAATCTAGCTCTGGATTTGCCGAAATTCATCGCTTGACCAGAGGAATTGCTAGAACGACGGAAAACGAACATTAAAACTGCCATTAAGAACAATAGCAAAAGTAAATTTGCCGCCACCCCCAAAACAGCCGCGTTATCCCCAGACGGTTGTACATCCAAGTCAATGTTTTTATCGCGGAGTCTTTCAATCAACTCTGGATTTTGCTCGAACAGCATCACCTCTTGACGCGGAGCTGTGGAGCTTTGCCCCTTTAATGTCACCCTAGCAATCTTGGTTGCTGGGTCAATTTCTACTTTGGTGACTTGGTTGGCATCAATTTTCTGCAACAGGTCGCCATAACTGAGGGTGTTCTGCTCTACCTTGGCAAGGGCTGGGGAACCCAACAACATCCCCTGAAAAATCATCAAACCTGCGGCAAGTTGCCAGAAGCGTTTCGGCTTCTTAGCACGATTCTCCTTAGAATTTTTTGGTTGTCCTTGCCCTGTCCATGCTCTCATTGAGGAATTGTTTTTCATACAAATGCCCTTTGCCTGCTGCTTTGACTGAACCTCTCACTTGCTGGATTTCCTGAGAAATATACCTGATTCAGCAGTTGAGTTAACCTTTCTACAATCTAGTTTAACTTTCTCTATTACAGCCGTGAGTGCTAACCGATCCGCTTTGTTTGACCGCCTCATTGACAAAGTTCGTTTGAATCAGCTATCTTAAATGTAGTCATTACGACTTCGATTTATTTAGCTTGATCTTAGCGGTCGATATGCAGATGGAATTTGATACAGCATATGCTGGAGTTTAGTTAAATATTTTTGCTGTTATTCAAATCAGTTTTTAACCCTAGTAGAGGCGAATATGGTCAAAATAGTTGGAATTGGCGGGAGTTTAAGACCTGCATCCCAGAGCCAGCAGGCTTTGAATTTAGCCGCTGAGCGGGTGCAAGCTTTGGGAGCTTCAGTAGAAATTCTCGATTTGCGACAGATGCAGTTGCCGTTCTGCAATGGGGAAAAAGAATATCCCGGCTTTCCGGATGTTGAGCGTTTGCAAAAGGCGGTAGCCGAGGCCGATGGCATAATTTTGGCGACCCCTGAGTATCATGGCAGTCTCAGCGGTGTGATGAAAAATGCCTTGGACTTGATGAGCTTCGACCAGATGAGCGACAAAGTTGTTGGTTTAATTAGTGTATTGGGCGGGCAAGTCAACAGCAACGCTCTCAACGATCTGCGGCTGATTATGCGTTGGGTTCATGCTTGGGTAATTCCAGAGCAAATTGCGATTGGACAAGCTTGGAAAGCCTTCAGCCCAGATGGCAAGTTGCTGGATGAGAAACTATCCCAGAGATTCGATGAGTTTGCTCAGAGTTTAGTAGAAAACACCCAAAAACTCCGAAACGTTGCCTAGCCGAAGAACCTAACCCCTAGGCTCTCTCCGTTTTTCGGAGAGTAGGGTGGTTTCATTTGTTAAAAGAAAATTCTGTAACGTTGATTTTGATTGGCGGTAGGGGCATGGCAATGCCATGCCCCTACAAAATGTCGCAATTTTCGATATTTTCTAAGGGTTGTATGAAACTACCCTGCTCTCCGTTTATCGGAGAGGGAAGCTAGAGCCATAGGCTCTAGCGGGGTGAGGTTCTTTTGTGAATGTAATCAACCAAACTACATAACTTTCAAAGCCTTGCAAGTGAAGCAGAGCTTAAGCTAAATCATTCCCAGGCTCAGCCTGGGAATGAGAGGATGGCTTAGTGGTGGTGATGGTCGTGATTATGACCGTGCTGATGGTCGTGATCGTGACCGTGCTGATGACCGCTATGGGTATGCGCTTGCACTGCTGCCATCTGGGGATTTACGGAAAGTGCTTGCTCTGAGAGTAAAGCCTCAATTTGAGGATTTGCCCAATCTGCCGCCATCTTTAAGAATTCAGGATTGTCGTTAACGCACTCCATTTGCACGTAGGTAACGTGCGGATGACGACGACGCAACCAGTGCAGGATGTGGTCTACATCTAACAGGGTTTCGTGATTTTCTGTAGCAAAACCTATCGGCATAAAGACAAGCGATGTTGCCCCTAGCTGAATTAGGTTAAGAGCCGCTTGCTTGGCATCAGGCTGAGTCCATTCAATCAGGGGCGTGTCGTGGTTGAGCCAGCCCACTGAAATCAGCGGATATTTGTTGATCAGTTTGTCCCGTACTTTGTCGTACAGGGCTTGACTTTCGACAATACCTGATGTGAAGCCTTTGGCTTTGTGGGGGCAACCGTGGTTCATCAACACTATCCCTGTTTGCGAGGGCAGATGCGCTACTGCCAAGTCGCGAACAATTTTCTCTTCTACGAGATTGGCTAGCAAATCGATGTAGGCGGTTTCGTTGTAGAAGGAGGGGATGTAACGCTGTCCTTTTACCCAGTGTTCGCTGCCATCAGCGAGATTGACTAGGGCGTTGTTGACTTGTTCGACGGCGATGCCACTGGTGAAGATGGAATCTACCACTAATAGGGGGTAGATCAGGATTTTGTCAAATCCTTGAGCTTTAATTTCTGTGAGGACTTGTTCGGGTAGGAAGGGGGCGCAGAAGTTAAAGGCTTTGAAAACTTGGACGCGATCGCCCCATTTTTCCTGTAAATTTTTCTCTATCCCCGCCCGCTGTTTTTCAAAAATGGCGTTGTGGGGGGAAATAAAATTACCGTGCTGATGATCCCACTCGTGCAAGTCAAATATTGCCAAGATTTTGGCAATTGGTGGATACATCCAGGTGGGAACCGGGGCAAATTTGGCGGTGAGTAGATTTAAAGCTTGCTCGTTGTAGTTGGCGAAATCTTCGTAACTCTCAACTTCTCCGTAACCCATTAGCAAGACGGCTACTTTGTCTGTACCTTGTTGAGCGTTCGGTGTTTGTTGCAGTTTTTCAGGGGTGGCAACCAAGTCGCATTCCTCCAAAGGAATATTTTCTTTCTTTAGAGTGGACTTTGGCAAAGCGCATTGTTTTACAGCTTCATTGCCCTCGAAGTGCCACTCATAATCTAGCTTAACATCCCCTAGGGGGGGATTGGCTTAAATAATTCAGTAATTAAATAATATTCCAGCAAGTTTTACTGGGGCGATTCATCGTTGGGAAGATTTATGCTTTATGAGGCAACAAGAACGCGATCGCGTCCTTGATGTTTAGCGTGATATAAAGCCGCATCAGCTGCTCGAATCACTGCCGAACCTGTCAAGCCATGTGTGGGGAAAATTGCTACCCCTATTGATAGGGTAATAGAACCAAGGCTCTGACGGCGATTTTGTAAATTTAGGTGCTTAACTCCTTCCCGGATAGCTTCAGCTCGTTCTCTGGTAGCCTCTAAAGATGCTTCTGGCAGAATCAGCGTTAGCTCCTCACCGCCGTAACGACAGGCAATATCTGAACCACGGGTATGACTTCTCAGAAATACGCCAAGTTCTCTTAGCACAGTATCACCTGCTTCGTGACCAAAGGTGTCGTTAAAACGCTTAAAGTGGTCAACGTCGATCATAATTATTCCCAGTGATTGCTGTTTGCGCTCAGCGCGGTTAATCTCCCGTTCCAGAGATTCCTCCAAGTAACGGCGATTAAATAAACCAGTAAGAGTGTCACGGATACTCTGCTGCTTGAGAGCTTCGTGCAGTTTTAAGTTTGCCAACGCCAAACCAATGTGTTCAGCAACTGTTGTGGCTAGCTGTTGTTTGGCTTGGGTGAATTGTCCCAAAGCTTGAGAACTTAAATACAGTACGCCCAAGGCTTCCCCCTGTGCCATCATGGGGACGCACAGAGATGCAGGGGGGATTGGGGATTGGGAGTAATTCTCCTCGGTGTTGGTGCGCCTGGCTCGATCTATCCCAATCCCCAATCTGTGCTTGCAGTGCAAACCACGATGATCGCATTCAAACAAATGTGATCGCCCGCGTCGTAGCGCCCAACATTCATTAGGCGTGAATAAAAGCTGGCTAGTAAACGTTGAATCTCCCCAGGTAGCAACAGCCTCGACTATTTGTTTTGAGGAATTAATCACAAATACCCCACCTGAGAAATTGGGAAATAAGGGTTGGACTAATCCAGCGATCGCGCTATAAGCTTCTTCAATACTTAAGCAAGTTTGTAGAATATCGCTCATTTCCCCAAGCAAGGCGATTTCTCGGTTGCGAGATTCTAATTCCTTTACCCAGCTACGTAACTCAGTGTTAGCTTCCTGCAACGCTTCTTCTGACGCTTTGCGTTCAGTGATGTCGCGCAGAATTACAGTAGATATTTTTTCGCTGCCTAATTCCAGTTGGGAAATTGAAGCCTCCGCAGGGAACTCTGTACCATTTTTGCGATAACCGATAATCTCGCGGCGATCGCCGATTTTCCTTGCTACACTCTCAGATTGGAAAAATTGCGCCAGGTCTTGAGGATGAGCATCTGCAAAACGTTCTGGCAACAGCAAGCTAAGCGGTTTTCCCAAAACTTCATTAGCAGTGTAGCCAAAAATCTTTTCCGCACCTTGATTGAATAATGTAATTTGCTGGCTTTGATTTACTGAGATAATCGCATCTTCAGCAATATCCAAAATTCCTGCCAGACGAACACCGGAAGTTATTAGCGCGTCTTCGCTTCGCTTAGTAGCTGTAATGTTACTGTTGATTTCCAGAATTTTTATCGGAGTGCCGTGCAAATCCCGTTGAATTGCCCAACGGCTAGTAACAACAATAGTTGTACCATCTCGTTTGGTCTGGATAAGTTCACCTTCCCAGCATCCTTCTCGTAATAGCTTGGTTTGGATTTCAGGCAAGCCTTTGGGAAATTGCGTTTGCAGTAATTTATGGCTTTCCTTTCCTAAAGCTTCTTGTTTCGTCCAACCATACATTTTTTCTGCGCCACGATTCCAAAAGGTGACATTAAAGTTCAAATCTAATGTCAGGATGGCATCGTGAGCTAGATCAAGCAGTTGTGCCTGATCTTGTAACATTTTTTGTGTGCGTTGGCGCTCGAAGAGTTCGAGTTGCAACTTTTCGTTGGCTTGACTCAACTCCTCGTTACGCTCTATGGCTTTGAACTCTAGCTCGTCTTTGGCTTTTTGCAGATTCGATTCTGTCTGCTTTCGTTGGGTAATATCCATGACTGTGCCAACCATCCGTACCGCCTGGAAGCCGCTAGAGTCGTAGAAAAATTGTCCTTTGGCTTCTATCCAGTGGATGCTGCGATCGCGCCAGATGACACGAAATTCCTGTTCATACTCTGCTTTGGCTTTCACGCATCTGTTTAGGGCTTGGGTGATGCTTTCGCGGTCTTCAGGATGAACCCATTCATTGAAGGCTTCATAGGTGCCATTAAAGGTTCCTGGTTCCAGCCCGAATAGCAGTGCATAATTATCAGACCAAGTAATTTTGTCGGTGAGGATATTCCAGTCCCAAATCCCTATGCGGGCTGCTTCTAGGGCTAATCTCAGATGCTCTTCGCTCTGTTGCAGTAGGACTTCTGCTTTAGCGCGATCGCTTAATTCTAAATGCAGCAGCTGGTTACTCGCAACGAGTTGGTTTTCTTGTTCTGTGACCTTTTGCAGCAGTTGGCTTAAAGATTGCCAGAGCAAGCCAATTTCATCATTTCCTTGGCGTACTGGTATTTGGACTGTTTTATCGCCCAGGCGGATGCGGTGTAAAGCGGATGCGATCGCTAAAATTGGATCGACAATCTTTCCAGCCATGATGCAGCCAAATATCGCCAACACGAGGCCAAACACCATGTCCCCGATCAATATCTGTTGTTGCAACTGACGCGCTGGCGCAAACGCAACATCAGTTTTCTGTCGCACCAGTACCACCCAACCCAAGCCAGGATAGTTCAAGTAGCCCTGAGAGCGAGCAAAACCAGTTATATAAGTTTTACCATCTGCCCAAGTTTCAATTAAATAGCGGTCACTATAACGTTCTACGTCAAAGCTTTTGGGTTTCATCTGTAGCCCTTGTAACTTTGGCGAACGGAACAACACGGTGCCATTTTGACTCAAAATCAGTATTTCTACCTGGGAACGGCTTTGTAGCGCCGAAAGCCAATCGCCAACTTCTTTAGCCCATTCCCAACTTAGATGAGCGCACAATACACCTTTGAAATTACCTTCAAAATCGGTTACGGGTGCGACTACATCTACCACGCTCAGGGATTCGGCACTAAAAGGTAGCAACTTCGGTAGTAGCACTGTTTTATGCAAATCTGCTACATCAGGTAATTTCTGTCCTTTGAGAAACCAAGGTTGTTGAGAGATGTTTTTGCCTTCCAGCAATTTTCCCGTACTAACTTGGACAATTCCTAAGGTGTCAGCAAGACCAATCCAGGCATAGTTAGGATTGGTGCTTTGCAGCTTTTCTAGGAAACTTCGCATCTCCTCTGATGGCGTGGCATAATCGCGCAGTGTGTGGAGTGTGGCGATATTCTGAATATCCCGGTAGCGCTCGAACATCCCCCGATCCAGCTTATCTGTAATCTGGTGCGCTAACTCGACTAAGGCATTACCTGCCTCAGCTTCTATTTTAGCGGTGGTAAGTTGGCTGACGGTGACACTTTGCAACATCGACAGTATTAGGGTAATACCACCAACTGCCAAACCCAAGCGGAGCCTGAGGCTGTATCGAGGATCGACAGCGATGCTAAGACGATCGGAAAACTTGGAGCGATCGCCTTTCTTTGGTGAAAACCCAGTTACTGCTAAGAGCCATTTGCGTACCACTGCGCTCATTTCAGCCCCGCTACTTCATAATTACTTAATAGTATCTTCTTGAAATCTTTAATATTAGAGTTCCCACCTAGCCAGCAGCGCGATCGCAGCGTTAGCATTACTTAATAAATCGAAGCAACGCCACGATTTATTACAGTTTATATAGCTACAAAACCCTGTATTAGACTAGACATTGAAAAACCAGCGTGAGAAGGAAAAAAGTGAAGAATTATTTTTTTCCTTTTGCTTTTTAATGCGTATCTAGCGATATACGAAGTAATCGCCTAACAAAGTACCCAGAGCAACCTTGCTGCAAATAATCTAAAAGTTTTATTGTTTTTATGCCTTAGGGTAGATGCTTTACCTACAATCAATTATAAATTAAATTAATGAGCCTAATCATTTGTCCCGGAATCCACGATGCAGAACTGACTGAAGGCTTCTTAAAAGGGTTGCGATGGGAAGGTTCAAATCAAAATTTGTTGATTTTTCCGGCTCACGACTACCCAGCTTATTCAGCTATTGACATATTGCAGTTTTTATGGAAAAGTTCGGTAAATTCTCCGGTAGTATTTATCAGTTTTAGTGCTGGTGTTGTAGGTGCCATTGGTGCAGCTTGGATGTGGCAGTTATCGGGAAGAAGCGTAAAGGCTTTTATTGCTGTAGATGGCTGGGGTGTTCCTTTAAGTGGCAATTTTCCGATTCACCGAATCAGCCACGATTACTTTACTTACTGGAGTTCCGCTGTACTGGGAACCGGGCAAGATAGTTTCTATGCCGATCCGTCAGTAGAGCATTTAGAATTATGGCGATCGCCTGAAACTGCACAAGGTTGGCGAGTAAGTTCAGGTAGTAGTACCCAAACGCGAACCTACACAACAGCAGCTGAGTTTTTAACTTGCTTGTTGCAACGGTACGGCAATGAGTAGTAATTTACAAACGATTTGCTTTAGTGAAACCATGCGCTTTAGAGCAATACCGCTTCGCTACCACACTCTCTTAAAAGTAAGCCTTTAGAGATATGAATTTTGGCTCTGATAAAATCAACCTGGTATTAGATTAATCAGGAAAATATTATTTATGCCTTATCAACAAATTGAGGAATTGCCAGATTCCGTAAGAAATCACCTACCCAAACACGCCCAAGAGATTTTCTTGGCAGCATTTAATAATGCTAACGAAGAGTACAAAGAGGAAGAAACTGCCTTTAAAGTCTCTTGGAGTGCCGTAAAGCGAGACTATGAAAAAGGAGAAGATGGTAACTGGCACAAGAAGCCAGAATAGAAAGAGATGTGAAAGCGATCGCTACCACTAATTTAGTATAAAAATATTAGCTGTGTGGCATATTTAGATAAAGTTATACACCCAAGAGATTGGCTTTGACTAACAGCAGTCGCCTACTACCACAAACCGATCTGCCTCTTTCACCCAGGCTGACCTTGCCAACAATGTACGATCTACCTAGCGAAGATTCAGAGGAACCGGATTTGTCTGACGAATATCACGGATATCAGCCGCCACTATATAAGACAAACTTTCCAGCCTACTAACAGCGATCGCATCCCCATCTCCTGAAGCGCGATCGCTCTCTTTAATTTATATCTACTCACAACAAAATCCCCCAAATTTACCTCCTCTTTTTAAGGGAGTACATTTGGGGGATCAAAATAATCAAATTGCGATTAGCGGATTGGGGGACAGGGAACGGGTGGGAACCCTCCCGCCTCAATCACGAAGTCATCGAAATCCTCATCTTTTCCTGGTTGGGGTAGCCCTGCATCATCCCAAGCGATGCGAACACCAGTAATTTCTTGGTTCGTGCCATCATCCAAACGGCCATTAAACGCAGCTGCTAAGTTGGTGGTGGATCTGACACTGCGGCGAGTTTGACCTGTAGGGCTAACAGATTCCAGGTAGAAAGCATACCGAGTATTCGCCTTAAAAGTATATTCACTGAGTCGATTTTGTACAGCGCCCCCATCAACTGTCCCCAGAAAATCGATTGCCGTGCCAATATTGTTTTGACCGGGCGAGGAAGGCTGAGGCTGGCCGCTTCCGAAGGCGTCATAGGGTTTGACTTCCTGAAACAGCACTGTCTGTTCACCCGTATCTAAATTGACAACGCCAAGCGTTGATAGATAAGCTCCGTGGGACTCTTTGAATTCAAATTCAACCGTCGTATCTACCGGAAACTGGACAGCTTCATTGCCAAACATATCTTCAGCGTGAACGGGTGTTGCCACGCCCACAAACCCAACCGCGATCGCTCCCAGTAGCCACTTGAACCTGGCGGTTCTACCGTTTTTACGCTTCATCTGCCTCATCGTAATTATTGCTCCTGCTCACACTAGAATGACTCTGCAACTGACAACCGAACCTCTACCAAGTCCGCAAACCGGAGTTGGCTCTAGAAATGTCTTTTTGCTGCAAAGTAGTTCTCAAGTTTTCTACTTCTGCCCTTAACTGCTCTAGCCGCTGACACGCCTGGGGAACAGGGGGTGGTGTTTGAGGCTGTCGCGTAAACCGGCGGCTAGTGGGAGTTTGTTCTGTCAGAGCAGCTCCGCAGGCTTGAAAGGCTGCTTGTGACTCCTGGTTAAGCCGGGTAATATTTGCGGTTAGCTCCGGATCTAACTTGTCATCAGTATCAAAAACGGGCGCCGTGTTGTTCCAGATATTAGTTCCCGTGATGTCAGAATAACTACGGTCGGCTCTTGCAGGCGCAGCAATACCCAGCGCCACAATTGATAAGCCAACAACCCAACCTAGAGATTTTATGGTGTGCATTTGGCGTACTCCTTAAAACTTCAATGCTGTCCCAACACCTAATACAAACCGAGAGCCATCACCGGCACCTGCAATGTCGCGCAAGGCTGGAGTAATCACAAAAGGAAAGTTTTTGAAGGGAGCGATGGAAAGACCCAATGCTAAGTCCTGTCCAGTCCATTCCGCAATCAAACTAACAGGTCGAACAACTCGAACTGCTAAATTTCCAAACACGTTGATATTGTTTTGACCGGCATCAACCGCACCGTTGGAACGGAACTGTCCATCACCGACACCAACCGTAACAGCAACGCGACTGAAAGCATTATTGAGAGATTCTCGTGTTCGGAATACTTTGGTAACAACTCCATATTTAGATTGTTCAAAGTCGTTGCGACCAATATTTAGAAAGCCATTCCAGCCTAATGCTGCTGAGACATCTCCCCCAAATCGACGATGTAGCTTGCCATTAAAACCACCTTCGCCAAAGCTGTCATTTGTAGCTAAAGCGTAAGATAGTTCTACTCCCACGGCTTTATTGGCATTGCCTAAGCCGATGCCTATCCCCGCAGCCCCTACAGAACCGCTATCTTCTCGCACGCTAGGTTGATACGTGCCGCTGATAAAGGCGGTGTTTCTATCTGCACCATAGCCAACTGGGATATAGATACTTAAGGCTGGCGAAGATTCAAATTCCTGGATTGGTGCTGGCAACGCTAGCGGCGCAACAGGTTCCGGACTCGGACAGCGTTCTGTACCCTGTGTTGTCAATCCTTGAGCGACTTGATAAGTTGCAGATTCATTCCTTTGGGAGGCACAGGTATTGCCGGCTTTCGGTTTTGTTGCCATTAACTGGCTAGCTTGTACCGTTGACGAGTTAGCGATCGCCTCATCTGGACGGAGTGCCTCAGCCTTGGATGTAAATACACCTCCACTGGGTATCATTCGTTCATTTACAGCCGCTTCGTTAACAGTTTCCCCGTTTCGGAAGGAAGCTAAATCAGAAGCTGTCCTGGCGGATTCAGGCTGGTTAACATCAGAACCTGTTGATGAGTCTGTGAGGATGTTATTGGGGGGAAGCGCCGCAGCTTCAGAGATTTCTGCCAAATCGGTTTGGGGGGCAGCTGCCAATGCTGGAAGTTGCCTTGCAGCTAATTCTGGGGCATTTTGAGAAGGCAGCGGAAATTCCTGCCTGGGTGCCAATCCTGGCTTTTGTTGCACTTCTGGGATAGCGATCGCTGTCATACTCCTGGGAGTGACCACCGAGGTGACAACACTCCCCTCATTGGTCACGGCTTCCTGGTGAGAACCAGAACCTTCATAACTCGGACTTTCACTTGCTTGGGCTATCATCCCTCCAGCTACAAGAGCAGCTAAAGTACAAACAGCAACACTAGGAAAACGCATAAATTAAGCCCTACTAAACTCACACCGCTCTGATCGAGAAGTCGGTCTTCCCACATAGTTGAATAGATACCTATACAGAGTTGGGCGCGTTTATCCGCAGCAATAAGGATGCAAATTTTGCCTGGATCTAAGTAAAAATCTTCGCTTCAAATTCCGATCTTCTATCCACAAACCGAAGCGTTACCTCTTTTCAGCGATGCTTCACCGATATAAACTAGCCATGTCGCTATCCGTATTTACGACATGATAGTTTTCCTCGCCCTACTAGCTTTCTACGTCGCCTGGAACTTGGGAGCAAACGACGTTGCTAACTCGATGGGAACGTCGGTAGGGTCAAAAGCTGTCACGCTGCGGCAAGCATTGATAATTGCTGGTATCTTAGAATTTACAGGTGCGGTGTTGTTCGGTCGTGCGGTATCCGAAACACTGGCGACGGGAGTTGTAAAGCCGGAAGTGTTCGCTGATGCACCCCAGATTTTACTAATCGGGATGGTTTCGGTGCTAATAACCTGTGGTTTGTGGCTGCAATTTGCCACAAGTAAAGGCTTGCCAGTAGCGTCATCTCATGCTGTAGTAGGCGCGATCGCAGGCTTTAGTTGGGTAGCCGTTGGTGTTGGTGCTATAGACTGGTCATCAATCGGGTTAATTTCCTTCGCTTGGGTAATAACGCCTGTGGTGAGTGGCGCGATCGCCGCCTTGTTCTACAGCGTGGTAAAACGTTGGATACTCGATCAACCCGATCCCTTATTTCGCTTGCGCGAGTGGATTCCCTGGTTGAGTGCGACGCTGTTAGGCATCTTTGGCACAATCGTTCTACCGCCAGTAAGTAAACCTATAGACACTCTACTTACAGACAGATTCGGGATAAATCTTCCCACTCACGATATTCCCCTCTTAATAGGCGCGATCGCTACCTTTTCCCTCACCTGGTACAGTTGGCAACAATTAGATAGTGGCGGCTGGAAAGAAGAAAAGTCTAAATTCCCCGATCCTCTGGAACAACAAATGGCGCGGTTTCAGCTACTGAGTGCTTGCTTTGTCGCCTTTGCTCACGGTTCCAATGATGTCGGGAATGCGATCGCTCCCTTAGCTGCGATCGCCTACATCAATCGTACAGGTTCCGTTCCCGTAAATGGCTTCAGCGTTCCCCTATGGATTTTGGTACTCGGCGGCGCTGGTATCGTTGCAGGTCTTGCGGTTTGGGGTAAAAAAGTTATAGCTACCATTGGCGAAGGAATCATTCCCCTACAGCCCAGTAGCGGCTTCTGCGCCGAACTCGCCACCGCCACCACCATCTTAGTTGCCTCCCGCTTCGGCTTACCCGTCTCCACCTCCCACGCCCTTGTTGGCGCTGTAGTTGGCATTGGCGCGATTCAAAGCTGGAAGTCCATCCGCTTCCAAACCCTGCAATCTATAGCTCTCGCTTGGCTGATTACCCTTCCCATTAGTGCTGCTCTAGGAGCAATAATCTTTTTGGGGTTGCGTTTGGTAGCGACTTGAGTGTTGCGTCTCTTAAAGCTGAATTTTGAACTAAACTGCTCGCATCCTATACTAATAGCAAACAAATAACGCACCTAACCCATAGGCAAAATCCGACTTTTGAGAGAAATTTACAATACTTTTAAGAGTATTTTGACAAAATAATGGGAATAATAAATAAAACTATAAGCAGACAAAGTTACAAACAAGCTTCCTTATAGCCAACAGCATCGAGGTTATACGCTAATGGTGCAACTGGACAACGATCAACCTGAAAAGTATGGCAAAGGGGATTCCACAGCCGCCGAAAACCTCCTGAGAGCAATGATTCAGGAACTTGAAAATTTACAGCAAAACCTCATCGTCCAGTTGAATCAAGACGTTGAGCGGCTACAAGCTGAAAAATCCCGCTTAATCGCTGAGATTGACAATTTGCAAACTCAGCGTCAGCAATTGCCATCTTCATTACAAGACCCTCCATCCCAGGAACAAGGCGCACAGCAGCAATATTTGGTCAGTCAACTCACCCAAGCGCTGGCAGAGCATCTACAAGAGATATTGATGCAGCGGCTGTCTCAGCAAAGCGGTAGCTCCTATCGACCTCTGAGCGGCTCTGCTGGTGACAATTTGTCGCCTTCGCCGAACGAATACAACGAGAGTGCTAATCGCATACTTGCATCCTTGGATACAACGCTGAGGACGACCTTTAAAACGCTGCAACAAGACATCAGCAGCTATCAAAGTTCCTTCTCCCAGCAACTCTCCCGGATGCACAGCTTGGAGCAACAAGGAGAGGCGATTTTAGAGGCTCTTGTCAATCGTCTGAACGACCAACTCAAACTACAAGCGAGTGCGCTGCCATTAATCCAGCCATCAGACCGAGAGAATGTAACCGAACCTGAACGCGATCGCCAACGCCTGCCAGAAGCTAGTCCTATCCCATTACAGATTCCAGGTGCCCCATTACCACTTTCTCGCCAAACTAAACCAACTTCCCAAAACCAACTCGGTTTACTGCTGGTATTAATTTCTACCGTGGCGTTGTCCATTCATAACGTTGTTGTTCAGGTCGTCGGTAGAGAAAGCAACATTTTTGGCGCGTTCCTCTTCGGAGGATTCATCAAGCTGAATTTGGGCAACTCGCTGTTAATTTTGTGGCTCCGCATGATAGTAGTGTTGCCACTGATGGCAATATTCGCCACAGGACTCTATCCCAACGTTTGGAGGGATATCAGGAAGTTTTTATTCGACCCAAACCGTCGAGGACTGTTGACGGTTGTAGGGAGTGGCTTCTTCCTGTTTTTGTCGCAGGTGCTAATTTATATCGCCATCTCGCAAATTGGGCCTGGGGTTGCGGTGACAATTCTGTTTATGTATCCTCTTGTCACCGTCCCGCTAGCATGGCTGTTTTTTGGCGATCGCCCGACTCTCCTCCGCGTCGGAGTGATGATTGCTATTTCTGTGGGTGTTATCCTCGCTGCATTTCCTAAAATCTTCCCGGCGGGTGGTACTGGAGTGCCGGGTATTTCCCCTGTGGGAGTTGGCACAGCCGCAGTCTCAGGTATAGCCTTTGCTTTATACCTGATTTTCATGCAACTCGGCTTTAAAAGACTTCATCCCGTACCCGTCAGCTTAATTCAGTTCTCAACCATCTTTGTCCTCTCTAGCCTCAGCCTAATGTTGCCGTTACCGGGAAATTTCGCTGTCCAGCTTATTCCAGATCGGCGATTTGGTTTGATAATCGGTGGCGTGGTATTGGGTATCTTGACTCTCGTGGGCTACCTGTTGAACAACTTTGGAGTGCGCTTCTTGGGTGCAGCAAGAGCCTCAATCGTCGCTTCTAGCGGCCCAGTGCTGACGGCTGTTTTGGCATTTGTAATTATTCCCAGCGCTCAGAATGCGTTGCAGCCAATATCAATTACGGGAATATTACTGGTTACATTAGGAGTATTTGCCCTAAGTTTTGAACGGCTACTGGTTCAGAATAAACCGCAGCAACCTGCGAAATAAATACAAAAATTCCAATTAGTAGGGTGGGCAATGCTCACCCTTTTTTATTAAGAGGATAGGCAGCGATCGCATATTTCTCTACATAAATTGGCAAGCGATCGCTGATTACATAAATAGGAAAATTATTAAAAGTACAATCAAATATTCCATACAAAGAGGTGTACAAAAAGTGAAAATTTTTGTACACCTTTTATAGGATAGATTGTAAAACGGAGAGGGTGGGATTCGAACCCACGTTAAGTTGCCCTAAACAGCATTTCCAGTGCTGCGCCTTCAACCACTCGGCCACCTCTCCAGGGGATTTATTATTTTTGAGTTTAGCAGCTTTAAGCTGCGATTTTTAATAATACACTATTTTTATGACAAATTACCACACGATTCGGATACATCATCGCCAGAAGGGTACTTATCACGAGCTGCAAGTGCCGGAAGACCGCTATATTCTGAGCTTCGTGGAGCAGCAGGGCGTGGAGTTACCTTTTTCTTGTCGCAATGGAGCTTGTACTGCCTGCGCCGTGCGCGTGCTTTCTGGGGAAATCCATCAGCCAGAGGCTATGGGGCTTTCTCCGGAACTGCGCGACAAGGGTTATGCTCTTTTGTGTGTAAGTTATCCTAGATCCGACCTGGAGGTGGAAACGCAGGATGAGGATGAAGTCTACGAACTCCAGTTTGGGCGCTATTTTGCCAAGGGCAAAGTCCGCGTCGGCTTACCTCTGGATGAAGAATAGAATCACGCAAAAGCTAAAAGAAAAAAAACTTTTCTTTTGCGTTTTACCTTTTCTTGCTTGCCTTATGTTAGCGGGTTGTCAACCGAAAGAAACCCCGACAGGAGTAACCGTTAAGGTGGAGCGGGTTATCAGCGGGCAAACCCTGGAAGTAGTGGACACTAGCAAGCCATCAGCGTTGATTGAGAGGGTACGGTTGCTGGGAATTGAGGCACCGGATATGAAACAACAGCCTTGGGGAACGGCGGCGCGAGAAAAGCTCAAGCAGCTGATTGGTGGGCAAATCGTTTTGTTAGAGTCGGAGGGATCAACCAAAGATCAGTTTGAGCGCACCTTGGCTTATGTATGGAAAGATGGGATGTTGGTGAATGAGCAGCTGGTGGTAGAAGGGTATGTGTATGTACCGCGAAGTATTAACAACAAGTATGAGCAAAGGCTAACCAATGCCCAAGAATTCGCCCGACTTATGGGAAAAGGCATTTGGAACCCGGAAAAACCCATGCGCTTGACCCCAACTGAGTTTCGTCGGCAAAATCGGTAATGGCTAATGGCTAATTGTTCAACAGCCATTGGCCATTAGCTATTACCCATTAGCCATTAGCCAAAAAACCAAACAAATGAGCAACCATACCCCCGACCAATTGCAAATTTTCTTAGATATTGCTACTGAGGCGGCGCTAGCTGGTGGTGCCGTATTGCAAGCCTACTGGGGCAATTTAGAAGCAGTTCAAGAAAAAGGACGACCAGGCGACTTGGTGACAGAAGCCGATAAAGCTGCTGAAACGGCAATTTTGGCGGTGATTACTCGCCATTTTCCCGAACATCAAATCTTGGCAGAGGAATCTGGTCAACTGGGAGATACAACCAGTGAATATCTCTGGGCAATTGACCCGCTCGATGGTACAACAAATTATGCTCATCAGTATCCTTTTTTCTCTTCTTCCGTGGGATTACTAATTGACGGAATTCCCCAAGTTGGTGTTATTTACGATCCGTTTCATAATGAGTTGTTTCGCGCTGCTAAAGGGTTAGGATCAACTTGCAATCGTCGCCCTATTCGAGTTTCCAAGACCGACCAGTTAAGCAAGAGCCTGCTTGTCAGTGGCTTTGCCTATGACCGACGGGAGACTATTGATAATAATTACGCTGAGTTTTGTCACTTGACTCATCTTACTCAGGGCGTAAGGCGTAGCGGTTCTGCATCCATCGATCTCGCTCATGTTGCCTGTGGACGGGTGGATGGTTACTGGGAGAGGGGTCTACAACCTTGGGATATAGCAGCGGGGATAGTAATTGTGGAGGAATCTGGTGGTAAATTGACCGCCTACGATGGTAGCCCGTTAGTTATTAGTTCTGGTCGAATTTTGGCAACAAATAGTTATATTCATTCCTCACTCAGTCAAGAACTTTCGCAAGTTACTCCCTTAAGTGGATGGGAAAGTGCGGGAAATCAACTAACTCGGTAAGCAAAGTCACACATGGTTTAATAAAGGGAAGTAAACTAGAAGAATTATTTGGCTTTGATGGTGGGATAGCGGGCTATGTCATTTCGCATCGAACGTGGACTTTTTAAGTTAGATTTTATCGACCACCACGCAGTTTTAGGGGTGCCAGTGGATGCGGGGGTCAATGACATCCGCAAACGATATCTCAAAATTGCTCGTAGCTTACATCCAGATAGTTGCAAAGCGGAAAAAGCAGCCGAAAAACAGTATGCAAGCCAACTGTTGTCAAAGTTGGTAAATCCTGCCTATGAACAACTTTCTGCTGAGCGCAGTCGGGCAGAATATGTTGTGATGCTAGGGCGTATGGGTAAGCGCTTGGCTGGGGAATCGGCTAATATCCAACCCCAAAGTGAAATTGCCCAGAAATTAGCTGCTGCTGGTGGGGATTTAGACCACAGCTACAAAACTGCACTGCAAAACTTGGCACAAAAGCAGTATGAATCGCTGGGTCAAGTCAAGGAAGCGATCGCGCAAATCAGCGAACTCAATATGGTCTATCTGAGGCGCAAAGAAAGCAAAGGTGAGGGTGTTAAAGCCGGGATGCAGCCAGCGAAAGCAGCAGTAAACCCAACGCCCACGACGAACACCGCAACGACTTCCACCCCTGGAAATGCTGGTGCTGCATCTGGGAAAGCAACCGGGACTGCAACTGGAACTACAATGGTAGATCCATTTTGCCGTCGCGCTGAAGAGCTGATCAGTAAAAACCAGTTTGCTAAGGCAGAGATAGAATTGCGGGAAGCTCTAAAAATGGAGCCAAATAATAGCCGCTGTCACAGCTTATTAGGGATGGTTTATTTAAAGCAAAATCCCCCAAAGGTGACAATGGCTAAAGTGCATGTCACCCAAGCTTTGAAATTAAACCCCCAAGACCCGATGGCGCAAGAGGTCAAGCAAACACTAGAGAAGCTGACGCAAAAAACTGCGGGTAGCAAGACAACGACACCACCCAAGCCATCAGCGGGTAAACCAGCTCCAGGCAAGCCAGAGGATAAATCAGGCGGCTTTTTTGGTATGTTTGGTAAGAAAAAGTAAATTAGAGACTGAGAATTGGGAATTGGGGATTAGGGATTAGGGATTGGGAAGCCTTGAATATTCTTCGCCTAGTAAAGAGTCCCCAGTCCCCAGTCCCCAGTTCCCAGTCCCCAGTCCCTATTCCCGAATTTAACAATGGTTTATCAACCCCCATCAGGCGCGAGAGATTTACTGCCCCTCGATGTCGCACAAAAACGCTGGATTGAACATCGGTTGCAGCAGGTGTATCATCGGTGGGGCTATCACCGGATTATTACCTCAACTCTGGAACGGCTGGATACGTTGATGGCAGGTGGAGCTATTCAACGCTCGACGGTAATCCAGATACAGGATGCTGAGGAAGGAACTCTGGGACTGCGCCCAGAGTTGACGGCTTCTATTGCTCGTGCATCTGTGACGCGCATGGCTGGTGTCGCCTATCCGCAACGTCTTTACTACAACGCTAACGTGTTTCGGCGATCGCTTGGAGGAAATTACGGACGCAGAGAGGAGTTTTACCAGGCGGGAGTAGAACTGTTGGGGTCTGGGGGCGTGTTAGCAGATGCAGAAGTGCTGCTGTTGCTGCGCGACTGCATGAATTGTCTGGGTTTGAGTCAGTGGCGCGTGGTGTTGGGAGAAGCAGGTTTGACGCGATCGCTTCTTTCCCCATTTCCCGCCGAGCTGCAAGATAAAGTAAGACGCGCGATCGCTCATCTCGACCGCATCACCCTGGAAACTCTGCCTCTGTCGCCAGAATTGCGCCAAAGAGCTTTATTTCTCTTTGAACTGCGCGGACACCCAGCTGAAGTGCTACAACGAGTTTCAACCCTTGATTTAGCTGCATCTGAGCGAAATATAGTTAATAATCTCAAATCGCTCGTTGAACTGCTTGCTGACTCAAACTTTCCCCTAACTCTGGATCTCAGCTTGATCCAAACCTTTGATTATTACACGGGCATTGTGTTTGAAATCACCAGCGACACAGACGCGCCAGCACGAATTTTGGGACAAGGCGGGCGTTACGACGAATTGCTAGGACTATATCATCCTCTGGGAAAAACTTTTCCCAGTATTGGGTTTGCGCTCAATATTGAAGATTTATACCAAGTTTTGCTTTCCCGCCCCGGAATGCCCCGCCAAACGCCTGCAAATGATTGGTTGGTCGTCCCTGAGACACCAAAAGCATACATGGCAGCTTTCGCCTATGCCCAAACTCTCAGAGATTCTACTCATCTGGTGCGGGTGGAGATGGAATTAGGAGAGCGAAGCAAGGAAGATTTGCGAGAATATGCCCGCAGCCGTCGCATAAGTCACATTGCGTGGGTAAAAGCTCAGGGTGCTGCTGAAATTGAAGCAGTAAGGTAGATTTTAAACGCTCTAGTACGCAAAGGTTAGCTCAGAGGTGGCGCTGTCGCGCCGCTTCGCTAACGTAGAAAGTTTTCTCTTTTGCTAACCTTTGCGTTTTAAAAAGCTATTTTGATTAAAGGACTTTGGTAGGCTATAGACAGCAGTCTGTCCATCCTAAGAAAGAGAACACCGTGCCGCATACTATTGTTACTAATATCTGTGAAGGCGTTGCTGATTGTGTCGATGCCTGTCCAGTCGCCTGTATTCACGAAGGCCCCAGTAAGAATACTAAGGGTACTGACTGGTATTGGATTGATTTTGCCACTTGCATTGACTGCGGTATTTGCCTACAGGTATGCCCAGTAGAAGGAGCAATTGTTCCAGAAGAACGCCCTGATTTGCAAAAAACACCGTAATATTGCTAATGGCTAATTGCTAATTATTTTAAAGCCATTAGCCACTAGCCATCCTGACCTTAGCCAATCTTCCAATGATTAATGAACCTTTATTAGAAGTTGAAAATGTCCACGCTGGATATGTCAAAGATTTAGATATCCTGCAAGGTATAAATTTCAAGATTTATCCCGGTGAATTGGTCGCCGTAATTGGCCCTAATGGTGCTGGAAAATCAACTCTGGCAAAAACTATCTTTGGGCTATTAACTCCCCATAAAGGGAAAATTACTTTTAATGGTGAGAATATTGCTGGCTTAAGGTCGGATCAAATTGTTCAGCGGGGGATGTGCTATGTACCTCAAATTTCTAATGTTTTCTCCTCGCTGACGGTGGAAGAAAATCTAGAGATGGGTGCGTTTATTCGTAAGGTCCCTTTGCCACCTCTGAAAGATAAAATATTTTCTATGTTTCCCGTACTAGCTAATCGTCGTCGTCAGCGTGCGGGAACTCTCTCTGGAGGAGAAAGGCAGATGTTGGCGATGGGAAAGGCTTTGATGTTAGATCCCAGTTTGTTGCTTTTGGATGAGCCTTCCGCCGCTTTGTCTCCCCTACTCGTAAACAATGTTTTTGAGCAGATTCAACTTATCAATCAAACGGGTAAAGCAATTGTGTTGGTAGAGCAGAATGCCCGAAAAGCTCTGGCGATGGCACATCGGGGTTATGTGTTGGATACTGGACGCGATCGCTTCTCTGGCCCCGGTACAGAATTATTAAATGACCCCAAGGTGGGAGAACTTTATCTAGGTGCGGGTAAAGCTCATTAAATTACGTCTATTCCACTCTGGGGCTATACAAACATAGTTCGCTTTGACGGATTTTTGGGCGATATTTTTTTTGTATTAAAGCCTATACAAATTTTGCTTTGCAAGGTATATTTATACAATGGAAATCCGTGCGCTCATATATACTAATTAGATTAGCAAATACACAACTTTGTTATCTAAGTCTAGCCAAATCTATTGCTTGTCACCTTTTTCGCAGGCAAAAGTCCTAAAAATCTTTTTTCCTAGTATAGATGCGACCATTTTTGACAGAATTACAACCACATTCTGAATAAGTCGCCACAGAGTCAAAAATTTTATTTTGGTTGTCTATCACTACATATTTCTAAAGGCGCGATCGCATTTCTAATCTGTATACTTAGGATTAGAAATGCGTAACTCCGCCTTTAGGTGTTAGGTTTCTATATTCTACTTATGGAGCTAAGCGGATTCGAACCGCTGACCCCCTCAATGCCATTGAGGTGCTCTACCAACTGAGCTATAACCCCGTGCGGTGCTTTATTATTATGCCTCAAATTTTGGTAAGTCGTCAAGTTGTTTCGGAAAGACTTTTAATAAAATGAGCAGGGGTGCTGAGCAATATTGTTGATATACCCCATGTAGCTATTCATCAAAAAATATACGACTAACATAGCAGCAGCCGACAACGCCACCAAAGTTCCAGCCAGCATCAGAGAAAATTCCTGTTGGTCGAAGGCTTCCTGCATCAGGTGCAGCGACCATGCCACTAACGCAACATCAAAAATTAAAATACCTATCAACATTTTTTAAGTTTCGTAACACTTCTTTTATTCTAATATATACAGATGAACAGATTGATGCTACAAATCGATCGCTTCCTCTCCCTGAAGACAGAGTTTGCACTGCTATTACATACGCACTGTTACTTGATTCTCTGCTAAATAAGTTTTAATTTCTGATACAGTGAGTTCTCCGTAGTGTAACAGGGAAGCAAGAAGAGCAGCTTCCGCTTTACCTTCGGTTACGGCATCGTAAATGTGGCTGCAATTTCCTGCTCCGCCAGAGGCAATAACTGGAATCTGCACTTGCTTGGCAATAGTGCGCGTCAAGTCCAAGTCATAGCCAGCCTTGGTTCCATCAGCATCCATACTGGTGACAAGTAGTTCACCTGCGCCGCGTTGCTCGACTTCCTTCGCCCAAGCGATCGCATCTATTCCAGTATTTTCTCGCCCACCGCGCACGTAAACATCCCAGCCGGGATTAACTGGGTCTTGCCGTCGTCGTGCATCAATTGCTACAACAATACACTGGTTGCCAAAGCGATCGCTTGCCCGGTTAATAAACTCTGGCTCTCGTACCGCCGCTGAATTTATGCTGACTTTATCTGCTCCCGCCCTTAACAATTGTTTAATAGTCTCTAAGGATTGAATTCCCCCACCTACCGTGAGGGGGATAAACACCTGCTCAGCAGTGCGGTATACGACATCAAAAATAATGTCCCGTTCTTCGTGAGAAGCCGTAATATCCAGAAACACCAACTCATCTGCACCCGCATCGTTATAAGCTTGTGCCAGTTCCACCGGATCGCCTGCATCTTGGAGGTTAACAAAATTAACACCTTTGACAACTCGCCCCGCTTTCACATCTAAGCAAGGCAGTATTCTTTTTGCCAGCATGACAATCCCCTACAGAATGTAATCATAATGAGAGCCTATCTAATGTAAACCTTTTGTGTCTTCCTGCTTAAGTGGTTTTTTTACAACAAATTTTTAATCATGGCGATAATTTCTTCTAAACAACAATCTCAAGAACCCGAAAAGCAACCTAAACGCTCTCGCGAGTCATCTGGTAGCTATAAATCCCCCAAAGCACCGCCAGAAGAGATTTTGCAGCCAACAGCGATGCTAGACGAAACCGAGAAGCAGGAAGAAGGGCTACGACCAGGGCGACTAGCAGATTATATCGGGCAAAAAGACCTCAAGGCAGTTCTAGAGATTGCCATCGAAGCGGCGAAAGGTAGAGGTGAGACGATGGATCACTTACTGCTGTATGGCCCCCCAGGTTTGGGGAAAACAACCATGTCGCTGATTTTGGCGACGGAGATGGGCAGCAGTTGTAAAATTACCTCAGCACCAGCTTTGGAGCGTCCCCGCGATATTGTGGGGATACTAATGAGTCTGAAGCCGGGGGATATTATATTTATTGACGAAATCCATCGATTGAGCCGGATGACAGAGGAATTGCTTTATCCGGCGATGGAGGACTTCCGGTTAGATATTACGATTGGTAAGGGTCAAACCGCTAAAACTCGCAGTTTACCGCTACCGCCATTTACTCTAGTGGGAGCAACGACGCGGGTGGGATCGCTGTCTTCGCCGTTGCGCGATCGCTTTGGGTTAATCCAACGGTTACGCTTTTATGAGTTGGATGAACTGATTTTAATTGTGCAGCGTACTGCCGAACTTCTGCAAGCTCCCGTTACGCCTGATGGTGCTGAAGAAATTGCTCGTCGCAGCCGTGGAACTCCCCGAATTGCCAATCGCCTTCTTAAACGGGTGCGAGATTTTGCTCAGGTAAAGAAGCTTGGAGAAATTACGCAGCCTGTTGCGGTAGAAGCTTTGGAAGTCTTCGGTGTAGATCCGATGGGTTTGGATTGGGCGGATCGTTTGATGCTGGGAGTAATGATAGAACAGTTTAATGGGGGGCCAGTGGGTTTGGAAGCGATCGCTGCCGCAACTGGCGAAGATTCCCAAACAATTGAAGATGTTTATGAGCCATATTTGTTGCAAATTGGTTATTTGCACCGAACACCTCGTGGTCGCGTTGCTACTCCAAATGCGCGCAAGCATTTAGGGTATGAGTAGTCCTTAGCAATGGACAATGATATTGAAGAGATTAGGGAGGCTCTGCCTCGCTTCAAGGAGATTTACAAGGGAAAATAATTTATGATGCGTCTGATTCTAGCTTTATTGAGTGTTCTGCTGATTTTTGTCTCCTCTGGGTGGGTGAATGTCCCGACAGCGATCGCGCAAGAACAATCTTCCACTTATACTGAGGCTCAGTTGCAGGAAGGAGATGAGCTGGCGGCTAAAGCTTTTACCGCTACGAATGCAGGCGACTTTGCTACGGCTGAAGGGTATTGGACACAACTGATTGAGCGATTTCCCGACAATCCGGCTATTTGGAGTAATCGGGGAAATTCTAAGATCAGTCAGAATAAATTGCAAGATGCGATCGCAGACTTTAATAAATCTATTGAAATCGCTCCGAATGCACCAGACCCGTTTCTAAATCGCGGTACTGCTTTGGAAGGGTTAGGACAGTGGGAAGATGCGATCGCTGATTACAATCGAGTCTTGGAAATTGATCCCAACGATGCAATGGCATACAATAATCGCGGAAATGCCAAAGCAGGACAGGAACACTGGGAAGAGGCGATCGCAGATTATCAAAAAGCCGCCGATTTAGCCCCAAATTTTGCTTTTGCCAGAGCTAATTATGCGATCGCTCTTTATCAAACAGGTCAGAAAGACGAAGCGATTCGCACTATGAAGAATATAGTCCGCAAGTATCCGCAATTTCCGGATATGCGTGCTGCTCTCACAGCTGCTCTCTGGGAACAGGGAAAGCGAGGTGAAGCGGAGAGTAACTGGGTGGCGACTGTCGGACTTGATTCTCGCTACAAAGATTTAAATTGGGTGAAGAATGTTCGCCGCTGGTCTCCGGCGATGGTAGCAGCTTTGGAGAAGTTCCTGAAACTGCAATAAAGAAACTCGGTTTCTAAAAGAAACCGAGTTTCCTACTTTCGGTATAGAGCTTCGGTATAGCCAAGCATCGCTTTTAATGCTATTTTAGCAGCGCGCTCGGTATTTATCTTAGCAGGTTTGAGGAGCAATTGGTTGTCAACAACCTGGTTCGAGAGATACTTTGCTCAATTCGTTCCAGGTTTTAGCACCCACAATTCCATCTGCAACTAAGCGATGGTCTTGTTGGAAGGCTTTTACAGCTGCATCTGTGCGAGAGCCAAATATGCCGTCTATCAAAAATTGGTCATAGTAGCCATTGCAAGTTAGAACCCGCTGTAGCATTCTAATAGCCAGCCCAGATTGACCAAGACGCAGAGTGGGTAGATCGATAGTGGTAGTTGCTTGATTGTTGATCGGTTGAGACTGTTGTGTGGATGGCATGGATTGTTGGTCGTTGAAACTTTTCTACACTACCAATCTACTTAGAGCGATCGCGTTTCCCCACCGCCCATCCTGGTGAAAACGCGATCGCCCATTTGGGTGATTCCTATCTGTAGAAACCTCGGAAACGTCTCTACAAAACCTAACCGATCCCTTCGATGACAGGATGGAAGTAGAAGGCAAATCCCAAAACAACATAAGCCGCTAATAGCAGCGTACCCTCTAGCCAATTCGAGCGACCATCGGAACTAATCGAATTGGCAATCAATACAGACACAGCCACAGCTACCAACTCAAAGGGATTAAAATCCAAATCCATCGGTTTACCTAGTATCCAACCTGCCAAAACCAAGACCGGAGCCACAAACAAGGCAATTTGCAAACTTGATCCCAGCGCCACAGAAACGGAAAGATCCATTTTGTTTTTCATCGCCACAGTGACTGCTGTCGCGTGTTCAGCAGCATTGCCAATAATAGGAACCAAGATCACCCCTGTAAACAGCGCCGTTAATCCTAGTTGGGAAGTAGCTTCTTCCAGAGTGGTTACAAGTAATTCTGACTCTACAGCCACTAGCAGCGTCGCTCCTAATAGCACCCCAACCCACAACGGCAGGTTAACTTTGTGTTCCGGGGATTCTTCGGCTAGATTTGCCTCGGCTAACTCAACTAAATCCTGCTCAGCCAAAGCCACATCGTAGAGATAGGCGTGGGTTTTCATGGAAAATAGCAGCGTCAACCCGTACACGGCAATTAACACTACAGCGACGGCGATCGAAAGTCGCTGGATGGTGGCTTCATCGATCCCAGTAGAGGTATAGTCCACCGCGGTTGGCAGCAGCAGCGCAATTACTGCCAAATTCATCGAGGAAGCATTCACCCGCGCCACAATCGGCTGAAATTCCTGCTCTTTGTAGCGTAAGCCTCCTAAGAGCATGGAAAAGCCCATAACTAACAACAAGTTCCCGATGATGGAGCCTGTGATACTGGCTTTGACAACATCCACCAGCCCCGCATTCAGAGCAACTAGGGCGATAATCAGTTCGGTAGCGTTGCCAAAAGTAGCGTTTAACAAACCTCCTAGTGAGGGACCTAGGACTACAGCAATTTCTTCTGTGGCTGTCCCCATCCAAGCGGCGAGGGGAATGATGCCTAAGCAGGCTGTGATGAAGATTAGCGCCGATCCCCACTCCAGAAAGTGACCTGCAATGGAGACGGGAATAAACAGCAAGAGGATAGATAAGATTGTGTTGAGAGACAGCATCTAAGGATTTTGGATTTTGGATTTTGGATTTTGGAGTGATTTTAGGGGAGATTAATTCTTCCCCAAACAGCGCGTGATTTTGGAGCGATTTTAGGGAAGCCGGAGAAACTTCGCCGCCAATGATTGGCAAGGTGCCATCTTACAGGCTTTGCTTAGTTCGGTAGGATCGACTTTTTATCAAAGTCTCGTGTCTAGGATACTCGGTTGTTAAGCGTTCTGGGTTTTTGGCGGCTGGGTCTGTAACGGAATATAACTTTAGATGCAGGATTCCTTAAGAAAAATCAATTTAATATTCAATTACATGAATTTACTGCTCAAGGAATAGCGTTGTTGCGGTTGAATCATGTAAGTTGCAAGTTACACCCAAAGCTTTTCCAATTCATTCGCTGATCCTCCCATGAGGGGAACGCAAGTTGCTCATCGGTACGAGCGATCGCTCTTTTCCGGTCGCTAATAACAGCTAAAGGGAGCTAAACGGAAAAAGCCAGCCCCTAATAGCTAAGGTTGTCTATCTTAGTGAGCCAATAATTGCTCAATAATCTTAAGTCTTTTACAAATTGGATGCGATCCCATGACTTCTGCTGCTGATATTCCAGCTTCAATGTATGCTGCCCAGGAGACAGTCGCCTCAGAAGCTACTGATCCCCTGAAAACTGCTAATGGCGTTTATGTAACTGTCCACGGTCATTTTTACCAACCGCCCCGCGAAAATCCTTATCTAGATGCTATTGAACGACAGCCGAGTGCGGCTCCTTTCCACGACTGGAACGAACGGATTCACCACGAATGCTATCGCCCGAATGCCTTTGCCAGAGTCTTGAATGACCGCGGCGAACTCGTGGAGATCGTGAATAACTATGAGTATTTAAGCTTTAATATTGGCCCAACGCTGATGTCGTGGCTGGAACGCTACGATGTGGAAGTTTATCAGCGGATTGTGGAAGCGGATCGCAAAAGTTGCGATCGCCTCAACGGTCACGGGAATGCGATCGCGCAAGTCTACAATCACATCATCATGCCCCTCGCCAACGAGCGAGACAAACAGACTCAAATCCGCTGGGGTAAGGAAGATTTCCGCTCTCGCTTCGGGCGTGATCCCGAAGGAATGTGGTTAGCGGAAACTGCTGTTGACTATGCAACCTTAGAAGCATTAGTCGCCGAGGGCATTAAGTTTATTGTTTTAGCACCTTCGCAAGCTGAACGTTGTCGCTTGATCCCCACCGACGAGCAACCAGTAACTCAATGGCTGGAAGTCGGCGGCTCTCAAATCGATCCCACTCGTCCTTACCGCTGTTACCTAAACGGGAATAGGGGACTGGCAATCGGGGACTGGGAACTGGGGGATCGTCTTCCCTCCCCAACCACTGATCCCCAATCTCTCCCCTACATCGATATCTTTTTCTACGATGGCCCGATATCGCGGGATATGGGATTTAACGATGTACTGGGTTGGGCGGGTACGTTTGCTGGGCGCATCGGTTCAGCGGTGCGCGGCGACCATCGCCAGTCGCAATTAATTTCTGTAGCTACAGATGGCGAAACTTTTGGACACCACAAAGGCGGTACGGAGAAAACCTTAGCTTTTGCCTTTACCCACGAACTTCCCCGGCGCGGCTGGACTGTCACCAACTATGCCCATTACCTAAGCTTGAATACCCCTAAATGGGAGGTGGAACTTAAGCCGGTGACGGCTTGGAGTTGCGCTCACGGGGTAAATCGCTGGCAGGATGACTGCGGTTGCGGCGGCGAAGGGGGTGTTTGGCACCAGAAATGGCGTCGTCCCCTGCGGACTGCTCTCGATTGGTTGCGGGATCAGCTGGCTAAAGTTTATGAGGAGCATGGAAAGCAGGTTTTCCGCGATCCCTGGCAAGCGCGGGATGAATATATCCAGGTAATACGTGATCGCTCACCTGCCAATGTCGAAAAATTCCTCACCCGCCACCGTTCGCGCAAACTTACCGCCGCTGAACAGGTAGACGCCCTGCGCCTGTTGGAAATGCAGCGCCACAGCCTGTTAATGTACACCAGTTGCGGTTGGTTTTTTGAAGAACTTTCTCGACCCGAAGGAACGCAGATTTTGCGCTACGCTTCGCGTGCGTTGGAACTAGCGGGAGATGTCTCTGGTATCCAGCTAGAAAAACCATTTATCAAGCGCCTCTCCCAAGCTGCTAGTAATGTTGAATTGTTCAAGCACGGTGCTGAAGTCTACCGCCAGCTAGTCGTAACTGCCCAGATTACTATGGAGCAAGTGGCGGCGCACTATGCCATCAGTTCTCTGTTTACGACTTATCCCGCACAACAGCGGATTTACTGCTACGATGCCCATCAGTTAGATTACCAATTGCAACGCATGGGATCGCTGACTCTGGCTGTGGGGCAGCTGCGGCTGGTTTCAGAGATTACCTGGGAAAGCACTCATTTAGTCTTTGCAGTTCTCCATCTGGGGGGTTGGGATTTCCACTGCTGCATTCAACCATTTGCAGGTCGTCGTACTTACAGCCATCTCAAAGATAAGCTGTTTGCATCGCTGCAAGAAGCTAGTGCGGCTCACGCTATCCTGGCGATGAGTCAACTGTTTAACGGTCACTCGTTCAACTTACAGAAGTTGTTTCCAGAGGAGCGTCACCGGATTATGCGGCTGTTAAGTCACAACACTCTGACTCGGCTGGATCAGTTATATACACAGGTTTACCGGGATAATTATGGTGTTCTGATGGCGTTCCATCGCGACGGGTTGCCTGTACCACAAGAGTTGCAGGTAGCGGCAGAAGTGGCGATTTCTAACCGCGCCGCGATCGCACTCCAGGCGCTGGAGCAAGAAAACGGCGATCCCCAACAAAGTTTGAGTTACCTGGCAGAACTAGAAGCGATCGCTACCGAAGCCAATCATCTGCGCTGTCGTCTGAATATACCAGATGCAAAGCCAACTCTAGAGCAGTTGATATTGCGATCGCTCTGGCACCTCTTGCACGACTCTAACCCAGCCACTCTGTCGGCAGATGTCCAACGTTTAGAGCGCACGATTGAAGTTGCCAATAAACTCAACTTGGGCTTATCTATGTTCCGGGCGCAGGAGCTATACTTCAAATGTCTGCACAATCAAATTGTGCCTCAGTTGTCATCAGAAACTAACTCAAATTCGTCGCACCTACATCAGTTGCTACGCTTGGGTCAAAAGTTAGCTGTTGATGTCAGCGCCTGGTTGTAAAAAGGTTTTCATGTAAAAGGTAGAGACGTTAAATTTAACGTCTCTACCTTTTAATTAGTGATTTTGTGGATAATTAAAAGCCCCTCTCCTTTTAGGAGAGGGGTTGGTCAGAGGTGTTCACCACCCCAGAACTAACTAAACACGATTAGATGCGATCGCGTCTGACGTTTGTATCATCTACCGGAAGACTTCCGGAATCTACATCTAACTCTTCACGACGCAGCTGTTCTTGAGCGGTAACAGTGTCGTGTTCGACTTCTTTGTGGATTCTGACTTCCTCACGCACAAAGGCTTCCTTGTGAATGTCAGGAGTCTCCTCGTAAATTTCCATGTGTGCGACTTCGCCTTGACGGAAAGTAGCCTCGCCAGGAGCAACTGCCCTTCCAGCGTCTGCTGGAGTTACGCGCTCAACAACTACTCGCTCTTTCTCAATGGGTACGGAAACTCTTGCAGTTTCGGTTTCAACGTGCTTACCAACCGCCACTTCTGCGGTCTTAACGCGCTTTTTATTTGCAACCAGCCGCTCTTCGTACAGTTTGAGAGTTTGATGATCCTGCTCATTCATATTGTACAAATGTGCATCTTGCTGATAGTTGTAGCTATCGCGATCGTAAGCAGCAGTGGTAGGCGTAGCAGGGATATTCCCTGTCATCGGAGCCGCATAGGGCATAGGAGCTATCGGTGGTGCACCCATTGCAGCCGAAGCATCCAAAGGAGTTGTGGTGTTTATCTGTGCCGTTGTTTCCACATTTGGCTCTACAGATGATCCGCGATAAACTCCTCTCACCTGCTCTTCATAATCGTAATCAACCTTCAGGTCATCGCCGAACTCAGGTAAAGCCTCTGCTTGCTCTTTCGTCAGTCCTACAGCATAGACACGGCGATCATCATAGTCGATGCGAGAACGGCCAACTGGTAGCAATACTTTCTTGCCAAAAACCCAGAAGCCTGTATCTACAACCAGATATCGAAAATTCCCTTCTTCATCCACCATGATGTTTTTGACACTGCCAATCTTGTCATCATCTATGGATGAATAAACATCAAACCCTTTGATGTCATCACCGCCAAAAGTGTCCTGATAGTTTGTATCAAAGTCTTCGAGCTTGTAAAGAACCATATTTTATTTTCTCCTTCTTTTATTCACTTACTATCTAGCTTAAAAGTATTTGCGATCGCTCCATCTGGCTAGGGACTGACTTAATTAATTTTTATATATTGTACTTACAGCGGATGTCGAAAGTTTAAGCCCTTCTCTTCCCTGCCAAGCTGTTATTTAGTATTAACGTTATATTAAATTCCAATACATTCAATACATAACCATCTTAACGAATAACAAATTTTGCTCTATCATCTCCCTTAAGATAGTTTTTTAGCCAACCACCCGATAGAGATAAGAAAATTGAAATTAGCCCGGCTCTTAAAAAACTAAAAAAATGAGCAATTTCTAATTATCTCCAATCTTCTAATCTGCCTATAGATATATATTTCTCCATCGCCAGGGGGGGAATTAAAATCATCCGACAGGTAGACATAATTATATAAAAAAAATATTTGGAGGTATCTGTAAATGTCTAACTTCTCTCGTTGGTCATCAGCAAGTATAGCTTTGCTAACTTTAGGAGTAGCTGTGGGTACAATTGTCCCCTTGGTAACTTCGGATCTACAAAAGGTAATTGCGGCTCCAGAATCAGCAACTAGCTTTCCTGACATTCAAAATCATTGAGCGAGACCCTTTATTAAAGCTCTAGCTGAAAAAACATTCTTACTGGATACCTTGATGGAACATATAGACCAAATAAAACACTCGCTCGCGATGAATTTGCTGCGATAATTCGTCAAGCTTTTAATCAAAACTAGGTGGCACAGATACCCAGTGGAAGTGTATATAAGGATGTTCCTGTAGGCTATTGGGCAGCTCCGGCAATTGAGGAAGCCTATCAAACTGGGTTTATGACTGGCTATCCTGGCGGTTTCTTTCGCCCAAAAGGAGAAGTTTCCAAGGTTCAGGCAATAGTTTCCTTAGCGGAGGTTCTAGATGGCCCTTCTAGCCCTCCCACCGCATCTACAGCTCCAGCAGTTCCCACTCAAGCAACCAGAAACCCCACACTCAGACATCGAACAACCAAGAAGCGTTTATTTATGCCCTTGGCGACGACTTCCGCCGTCCCATCGGTGGCAAATAAGCAAACTATCTCGGATAGCGGTGCTGTCCCCACGGTGGCAAATAGCCAGACTACCCCGGATAGCGGTACCGCATCAAGCGTAGCTACAGGCCAAGGTGTGTTTCTTAACCGTCCTGCATCAGTGATTATTAGCGAATATTATGCAGACGCAGAGCAGATTCCTTACTACGCTATTAATGGTGTAGCCGAAGCCACAAAAGCAAATATTGTGGTTAACTATCCCGATCCAAAGGTTATTAATCCTAATCAACCTGCTACCCGTGGGGAGATTGCTGCTCTTATTCATCAGACCTTGGTTCGTCAGGGAAAGATACAACCTCTTGCTGGCAATGTAGAAGCTTCTAAGAGGATGTCTGAGAAGCCAGGAAAGCTCTCAAAACGATAACCTGTCAATAGCAAATTATCAGACAGCATTTTGAGAGCCATGACATCATCGTATCCGAGTAACTTGACCCAAGAACAATGGGAACTGTTATCCAGCTTGATTCCCAAAGCTAAACCGGGAGGTCGTCCGCGCACCGTAGATATGCAAGCAGTGGT